>NZ_JBSFMS010000012.1:0-94063 GCF_053599675.1 Streptomyces sp. NPDC000880
GCTCACCCCGGCGTGACCAGCCTCGCCTTGTACGCGAACACCGCCGCCTGCGTACGGTCCCGCAGCCCCAGCTTCACCAGCACCTGTGCGTACCGGGTGCGGCGGCCCTCGCCGTATTCCGGACCCCGTACGGCAGGATGTGCACCATGCCCAGCGCAGAAGAGACGAGCGTGTACCAGGACCGCCCGAGCCGCCCGAGCCGCCCGGAGCGGCCGGACGTACGGCCCACACGGCGTGACTCCGTCGCCGCGTCCGGCAGCGAGCTGATCGGCGGTCCGGCCGGCCGCTGGGCCTGGCGAGGCAGCAGCGGCCGGCTCACCCCCGTACGCGTTGTCGCACTGGTGGCAATCGGCATGTTTGCGCTTGGCATGGTGCAGAAGATGCCCTGCTACAACTGGGCCTGGTTCCGGGGCACGAGCTCCCAGTACACCCACGCCTGCTACTCCGACATTCCGCACCTCTACCTGGGGCGTGGTTTCTCCGAAGGGCTCATCCCGTACTTCGACCGGCTGCCCGGCGACATGGAGTACTTGGAGTACCCGGTCCTCACGGGTGTCTTCATGCAGGTCGCGTCGTGGCTCAATCTGGCCGGCGGCTCCATGCAGAACCAGGAGCAGATGTACTGGATGGTCAATGCCGGCATGCTGATGATCTGCACTGCGGTCATCGCCGTCTGTGTGGCCCGCACACACCGTCGCCGCCCCTGGGATGCCCTGCTGCTGGCTCTGGCGCCCGCCTTCGCGCTCACCGCCACCATCAACTGGGACCTGCTGGCCGTGGCGCTCACAGCCGCCGCGATGCTCATGTGGTCACGTGGCCGGGCGCTGGCCTTCGGCATCCTCATCGGGCTCGCGACCGCCGCCAAGCTCTATCCCGTACTGCTGCTGGGCCCGTTGCTCCTGCTGTGCTGGAGGGCGGGCAAATGGCGAGAGTTCGTCACCGCGGCTCTCGGCGCGGCCGGCGCCTGGCTGGTGGTGAACCTGCCCGTGATGCTGATGGCACCGGACGGGTGGAAGAAGTTCTACACCTTCAGCCAGGAGCGGCAGGTCGACTTCGGCTCGTTCTGGCTGATCATCACGCAGCGCACGGGGGAGCCGCTGAAAGTCGACTCCGTGAACACCTACGCGACGCTGCTGATGATCCTGGTGTGCGCGGGCATCGCGGCGCTGACGCTGAGTGCGCCCCGGCGGCCCCGTTTCGCTCAGCTCGTCTTCCTGGTCGTCGCGGCGTTCATCATCACCAACAAGGTCTACTCGCCGCAGTACGTACTGTGGTTGATTCCCCTCGCCGCACTGGCCAGGCCGCGCTGGCGGGACTTCCTGATCTGGCAGGCCTGCGAGGTCATGTACTTCCTGGGGATCTGGATGTACCTCGCGTACACGACCAGTCCCAAGCACCAGGGTCTGCCGCCCGAGGGCTATCAGGTGGTGATCGCCCTGCATCTGCTGGGGACGCTGTATCTGTGCGCCGTGGTCGTACGGGACATTCTGATGCCGGAACGGGACGGCGTACGGAAGGACGGCTCGGACGATCCGTCGGGCGGGGTGCTCGACGGGGCCGAGGACGTCTTCGTGGTGGGGCAGGCGGCGCATCCGCCGCGGCATGCGGCGCACGTGGTGGAGGGGCAGCGGGTGGAGTGGGGGGCGCAGTCCCAGGGGTCCGGCGGGGCGCTGCCGTCGGCTTAGCGGTCGGCGCTAGGGCCGGGGTCCGCTCGGCGGGACCGCCTCTCAGCGCGCCTCAGCGGGTCGCTCCGGCGGCGGCCTCAGCAAGGCCCCCTCCCCGGGCGCCTCAGCGGTCGACGAGGCGGTCGAACTGCGTCGTGGTGTGACGCAGATGCGCCACAAGCTCGTCGCCGACCTTAGGCTCCTGTGATTCCGCCGGCACGAACAGGATCGACACCTGCATGTGCGGGGGCTCGGCGAACCAGCGCTGCTTGCCCTCCCAGACGAACGGCGACAGGTTGCGGTTGACGGTCGCCAGACCAGCGCGGGCGACACCCTTGGCGCGCGGCATCACGCCATGCAGGGCCTTAGGGGCCTCCAGGCCGACGCCGTGGGACGTGCCGCCGGCGACGACGACCAGCCAGCCGTCGGATGCGGCCCTCTGCTGGCGGTAGCCGAAGCGGTCGCCCTTGGCGACACGGGTGACGTCCAGGACGGCGCCGCGGTACTGGGTCGCATCGTGGTCGCCGAGCCACAGCCGCGTACCGATGCGGGCGCGGAAGCGGGTCTGCGGGAACTGCTGCTGGAGGCGGGCCAGTTCCTCGGCGCGCAGATGGCTGACGAACATGGAGTGCAGCGGCAGCCGGGCCGCACGCAGCCGGTCCATCCACCAAATGACCTCCTCGACCGCGTCGGAGCCGTCCGTACGGTCGAGGGGCAGGTGGAGGGCGAAGCCCTCCAGGCGTACGTCCTCGATGGCGGCGTGCAGCTGGCCCAGGTCCTTCTCAGCGATGCCGTGGCGCTTCATGGAGCTCATGCACTCGATGACCACGCGCGCGCCCACCAGCGCGTGCACACCGCCGACCGACGAGACCGAGCGGATGACCCGGTCCGGCAGCGGAACTGGCTCCTCACCCCGCCGGAAGGGGGTCAGGACCAGGAGATCACCGCTGAACCAGTCCTTGATCCGGGCCGCTTCGTACGTCGTGCCGACGGCCAGCATGTCGGAGCCGAAGCGGGAGGCCTCGTCGGCGAGGCGCTCATGACCGAAGCCGTAGCCGTTGCCCTTGCAGACCGGTACGAGACCGGGGAACTGGTCGATCACGGACTTCTGGTGCGCCCGCCAGCGCGCGGTGTCGACGTAGAGGGAGAGCGCCATGGCCGGCCCGGAACCTTTCTGGTGGCTGCGGTGTATCAGAGGTATGAACGGGATCTACGAGGTTACGGCGTCGGTCGCGGCGTCGTCAGCGGCGCGACATGTAGATGTCGAGCGCCTTGTGCAGGAGCTTGTTGAGCGGGAAGTCCCACTCGCCGACGTACTCGACGGCCTCGCCGCCGGTGCCCACCTTGAACTGGATCAGGCCGAAGAGGTGGTCGGTCTCGTCGAGGGAGTCGCTGATGCCGCGCAGGTCATAGACGGTCGCGCCCATCGCGTAGGCGTCGCGGAGCATCCGCCACTGCATCGCGTTCGAGGGCCGGACCTCGCGGCCGATGTTGTCGGAAGCACCGTACGAGTACCAGACATGCCCCCCGACGACCAGCATCGTCGCCGCGGACAGGTTCACACCGTTGTGCCGCGCGAAGTACAGCCGCATCCGGTTCGGATCCTCGGTGTTCAACACCGTCCACATGCGCTGGAAGTACGAGAGCGGGCGCGGCCGGAAGTGATCGCGTACAGCGGTGATTTCGTACAGCCGCTGCCACTCGCCCAGATCCTCGTAGTCGCCCTGGACGACCTCGACACCGGCCTTCTCGGCCTTCTTGATATTGCGCCGCCACAGCTGGTTGAAGCCCTTGAGGACATCGTCGAGCGAACGGTTCGCCAGCGGCACCTGATAGACGTACCGCGGCTGTACGTCACCGAAGCCGGCTCCGCCGTCCTCGCCCTGCTGCCAGCCCATCTTCCGCAGCCGGTCCGCCACTTCGAACGCACGAGGCTCGATATGCGTCGCCCCGATGTCGCGCAGCCGCTTTACATCCGGGTCCTGGATTCCGGCCTTGATCGCGGGCGCGTCCCAGCGTCGGATGACGACCGGCGGGCCCATCTTCACGGAGAAGGCGCCCTGCTGCTTGAGGTGGGCGAGCATCGGCTGCAGCCAGTCGTCCAGGTTCGGCGCATACCAATTGATAACCGGGCCCTCGGGCAGGTACGCGAGATAGCGCTTGATCTTTGGCAGCTGGCGGTACAACACCAGGCCTGCGCCCACCAGTTCACCGCTCTTGTCGAACCAGCCCAGGTTCTCCGAGCGCCATTCCGTCTTCACATCAGCCCACGCCGGGACCTGGCAGTGACTTGCCGCGGGCAGGGTCTGGATGTACGCCAGATGCTGCTCTCGGCTGATGGTCCTCAGGGTCAAGCTCATGCGGGGCGCTCCTCGGCAGGTGTGTCCCCATGGGAACAGGGGCTCCGGCTCTCGCGGCGAAGCCTACTGCGCTGGAGGAGCGCCCCGAATGGCTGCTGGGATCCTGGCCCCGGACCCCGCCTAGCCCAGGACCCCGCCGAAGAGTCCGCCGTGGGCCATGCCGAGGAAGAAGCCGAACGCAGAGGCGCCGAGACCGATGATCAACGCGAAGCGTTCGCGGGTCGTCACCGAGATGAACTGGCCGTAGGCGCCAGTGAAGATTCCCACCAGCCCGGTCCAGGAGCTGAGCAGATGGAGGTTGTGGAACATCGCCGAGACGAAGGCGATGGCGCCGAGCACCAGAGTCACCGCGACCAGGGTGTCCTGGAGGGGGTGGGGCTTGCCGTCTGTGGCGAAGAGGGAGACCGAGGAACGACGTCGCATTGCCTGTGCCATGGGGCACCTCCGCGTTGCCGGAAGGCGGCGCACTGTAGCGCCGCGCACACCCGATGTGTACAGATTGCGTCCCCCAGCCACCGGATTTCAACCGGAAGCCTGTGTGTGGGTACTCTGTATGGTCTGCACCGGTGTCTGTCCAGGCCAGAAAGCAATCCCCCCGGATTGTCAGTGGCGGCCGATACCGTTGCGTACGCATCACGACCCTCCTGCCACGGAACGACCGTGGCCGCTGAGTCCAAAGGAGGTGGGTTCCACATGCGTCACTACGAGGTGATGGTCATCCTCGACCCCGATCTCGAGGAGCGCGCTGTCTCCCCGATGATCGAGAACTTCCTCTCCGTCGTCCGTGAGGGCAACGGAAAGGTTGAGAAGGTCGACACTTGGGGCCGTCGTCGTCTCGCTTACGAGATCAAGAAGAAGCCCGAGGGCATCTACTCGGTCATCGACCTGCAGGCCGAGCCTGCGGTCGTCAAGGAGCTCGACCGCCAGATGAACCTGAACGAGTCGGTCCTCCGGACCAAGGTCCTCCGTCCCGAGACCCACTGAGCGCCTAGCTCAGAGGGCATCGGGTTCGAGTAGCAGCAAGCAGCCAGAAGCAATCCCGCCGAGAGGTTCACCCAATGGCAGGCGAGACCGTCATCACGGTCGTCGGCAATCTCGTCGACGACCCCGAGCTGCGCTTCACCCCGTCCGGTGCGGCGGTCGCGAAGTTCCGCGTCGCGTCCACTCCCCGCACCTTCGATCGTCAGACCAATGAGTGGAAGGACGGCGAAAGCCTCTTCCTCACCTGCTCGGTCTGGCGTCAGGCGGCGGAGAACGTCGCTGAGTCGCTCACACGCGGCATGCGCGTCGTCGTGCAGGGTCGGCTGAAGCAGCGGTCCTACGAGGACCGCGAGGGCGTCAAGCGCACGGTCTACGAGCTGGACGTCGAGGAAGTCGGCCCCAGTCTCAAGAACGCCACGGCCAAGGTCACCAAGACCACCGGTCGCGGCGGCGGCCAGGGTGGCTACGGCGGCGGTCAGCAGCAGGGCGGCAACTGGGGCGGCGGCCCCAGTGGTGGTAGTCAGCAGCAGGGCGGCGGCGGTGCACCCGCCGACGATCCCTGGGCCACCAGTGCGCCGGCCGGCGGCGGTCAGCAGCAGGGCGGTGGGGGCAGCTGGGGCGGAAGCTCCGGCGGTTCCGGCGGCGGCTACTCGGACGAGCCTCCCTTCTAAGGGCAGCTCGTACCCCACTTCTTGATCACACAGGAGATACACCATGGCGAAGCCGCCTGTGCGCAAGCCGAAGAAGAAGGTCTGCGCATTCTGCAAGGACAAGACCGTATACGTGGACTACAAGGACACGAACATGCTGCGGAAGTTCATTTCCGACCGCGGTAAGATCCGTGCCCGCCGCGTTACCGGCAACTGCACGCAGCACCAGCGTGACGTCGCCACGGCCGTGAAGAACAGCCGTGAGATGGCGCTGCTGCCCTACACGTCCACCGCGCGATAAAGGGGAGGGTGACCGAATCATGAAGATCATCCTCACGCACGAGGTCTCCGGCCTCGGCGCCGCCGGCGACGTCGTTGACGTCAAGGACGGTTACGCTCGCAACTACCTGGTCCCGCGTGGTTTCGCGATCCGCTGGACCAAGGGTGGCGAGAAGGACGTGGCGCAGATCCGCCGCGCCCGCAAGATCCACGAGATCGCGACCATCGAGCAGGCCAACGAGGTCAAGGCCAAGCTCGAGGCCGTGAAGGTGCGTCTGGCTGTTCGCTCCGGCGACGCCGGCCGCCTCTTCGGCTCCGTCACCCCGGCCGACATCGCCTCGGCGATCAAGGCTGCCGGTGGTCCGGAGGTCGACAAGCGTCGCGTTGAGCTCGGTTCGCCGATCAAGACCCTGGGCTCGCACCAGGTGTCTGTGCGTCTGCACCCCGAGGTTGCCGCGAAGCTCGGCGTCGAGGTCGTCGCCGCCTGAGCATGGCTCTCGACTGAGCAGCTCTGAGCAATAAGAAGGGGCCGCACCCGATGGGTGCGGCCCTTCCGCTTTGCCGTCCGGGACTCTGCCCGGTTTCACGTGAAACATCGGAGCGTGGGGTCAGCGCGTGGCGCCGGTGACGAGCCAGCGGCCGGAGCGCATACGCAGCCAGAGAGTCAGCATGCGGATGGTCATCATCAGCGTCATGGCCCACCACAGAGCCGTCAGTCCGCCGCCGAAGGTGGGGATGAGCAGCGCGACGGGTGCGAAGACCGCCAGCGTCACGAGCATCGCTCCGGCGAGGTAGTTGCCGTCGCCCGCTCCCATCAGTACGCCGTCGAGTACGAAGACCACGCCCGCGATCGGCTGGGAGACGGCGACCACCAATAGGGCTGGGAGCAGCGTGTCGCGCACCGCCGGGTCGCTGGTGAACAGCGGGATGAAGAGCGGCCGCGCCACCACGATCAGGATGCCGAGCATCACGCCGGAGGCAATGCCCCACTGCACCATGCGGCGGCAGGCCTGGCGGGCTCCCTCGGCGTCATTGGCACCGAGATAGCGGCCGATGATCGCCTGCCCGGCGATGGCGATCGCGTCGAGCGCGAAGGCCATCAGGCTCCACAGGGAGAGGACGATCTGGTGGGCGGCGATATCGGTGTCGCCGAGGCGGGCCGCGACGGCGGTGGCAATCATCAGGACGGCGCGCAGCGAGAGCGTACGGACCAGGAGGGGGACGCCGGCCTGGGCGCTGGCTCGTATGCCCGCCGCGTCGGGGCGCAGAGAAGCGCCGTGCCGCCGTGCTCCCCGTACGACCACGACCAGATAGGCGGCTGCCATGGCGGCCTGGGCGATGACGGTGCCCCAAGCGGAGCCGGCAATGCCGAGGCCGGCGCCGTAGACGAGCCCCGCGTTGAGACCAGCGTTGGCGGCGAAGCCGCCGATGGCGACGTACAGCGGGGTTCGGGTGTCCTGGAGGCCGCGGAGAACGCCGGTCGCGGCGAGCACGATCAGCATCGCCGGTATGCCAAGACTGGAGATCCGGAGATAGGTGGTGGCGTACGGAGCGGCGGTTTCGGACGCCCCGAATGCCTGGACGAGCCAAGGTGCAGTGGGCAGGGTGACGGCGATGACGGCGACGCCGAGGAGCAGCGCGAGCCAGATACCGTCCATCCCCTGGCGGATGGCGGCCGCGAAATCGCCCGCGCCGACGCGTCGAGCCACGGCGGCGGTGGTGGCGTAGGCGAGGAAGACGAAGATGCTCACGGCGGTCGTCAGCAGCGCCGCCGCGACCGCCAGTCCGGCGAGCTGCGGGGTGCCTAGATGGCCGACAATGGCGCTGTCGACCATCACGAAGAGCGGCTCGGCGACGAGGGCGCCGAAGGCGGGGACTGCGAGCGCGATGATCTCTCGATCGTGGCGTCGTCGGACGGCCTTCGGTGCCGCGGGTGCCTGTGTCATGGCAGCAATCTAATCTTCCACAGGTAAGAGATGCAATTGCCTTGCAGTCCTTACTGATTCTCTTGGTGCACGTTCTGCTGTGCGCCCTTTGTTCTGATCTTGGTCCAGTTGGGAAAGTTTTTCTCCCCCACAGCCGGTGGACGGAAAAAGTCCAGGTCAGATGCTGTGCAGTGGGGTGGCTATGGACTTGTCCACAGTACTGTCCCCCGGTCCGTGCACAGGTTCTGCGGAGTTCTCCACAGCATCTGGTCGGTCGTCCACATGGCCTGTGGATAACCAGATTGGCTGACGGTGCCGACGGGCCTACCGTGGACCGTCGCCCGACGTGCTGGAAGCGGAGTCGGGCTGCTCGTTTTGTCAGTGCTGTGCCGTAGAAAAAGCGTGGCACGGCTAGGTCCGCGGAGCGGACGGGAGGAGGTGGCCCGGGGTGAGCATTTCCGAGCCCTTGGACGACCCGTGGGCGGCCGAGGGCGGCCCCGGTGACCGTCTGCCCGTCTCCCGCCAGCGCCGCAACGACGGCCGTGGTGGCCGCGAGGACCAGCACGAGCGCGGCAGGGACAACGGCGGCTGGGACGGTGGCTCCCCCGGCTTCGAGCGCGTACCTCCGCAGGACCTGGACGCCGAGCAGTCCGTCCTCGGCGGCATGCTCCTCTCCAAGGACGCCATCGCCGACGTCGTGGAGATCATCAAGGGCAATGACTTCTACCGCCCCGCCCACGAGACCGTCTATACGGCGATCCTCGACCTCTACGCCAAGGGCGAGCCGGCCGACCCCATCACCGTTGCCGCCGAGTTGGTCAAGCGGGGCGAGATCACCCGGGTTGGCGGGGCGCCGTACCTCCACACCCTGGTCCAGTCGGTCCCCACCGCAGCCAACGCCTCGTACTACGCGGAAATCGTCCATGAGCGCGCGGTGCTGCGCCGCCTCGTGGAGGCTGGCACCAAGATCACGCAGATGGGATACGCCGCCGACGGCGACGTCGACGAGATCGTCAACTCCGCCCAGGCCGAGATCTATGCCGTCACCGAGCAGCGCACCAGTGAGGACTATCTGCCGCTGGGCGACATCATGGAGGGCGCACTCGACGAGATCGAGGCGATCGGGTCGCGCAGTGGCGAGATGACCGGTGTGCCGACCGGGTTCACGGACTTCGACTCGCTCACCAACGGCCTCCATCCGGGCCAGATGATCGTCATCGCGGCCCGCCCCGCGATGGGTAAGTCCACCCTGGCGCTGGACTTCGCCAGGGCCTGCTCGATCAAGAACAACCTGCCGAGCGTGATCTTCTCCCTCGAAATGGGCCGCAACGAGATCGCGATGCGCCTGTTGTCCGCCGAGGCGCGGGTGGCGCTGCACCATATGCGCTCGGGGACGATGACGGACGAGGACTGGACCCGGCTGGCCCGCCGGATGCCGGATGTGTCGCAGGCCCCGCTCTACATCGATGACTCTCCGAACCTGTCGATGATGGAGATCCGAGCGAAGTGCCGGCGCCTGAAGCAGCGCAACGACCTGAAGCTGGTCGTCATCGACTATCTGCAGCTGATGCAGTCCGGCGGTTCGAAGCGGGCCGAGAGCCGCCAGCAGGAGGTCTCGGACATGTCCCGGAACCTCAAGCTGCTGGCCAAGGAGTTGGAGCTCCCGGTGATCGCGCTCTCCCAGCTGAACCGTGGTCCCGAGCAGCGTACGGACAAGAAGCCGATGGTCTCCGACCTGCGTGAATCCGGCTCCATCGAGCAGGACGCGGACATGGTCATCCTGTTGCACCGCGAGGATGCGTACGAGAAGGAGTCGCCGCGCGCGGGCGAGGCGGACCTGATCGTAGCCAAGCACCGAAACGGCCCGACGGCGACGATCACGGTCGCCTTCCAGGGCCACTACTCCCGTTTTGTGGACATGGCGCAGACCTGATCAGGCGGATGTATGGTCTCGCGTTCCGTGGCGGAATCTCGTGGATCATGGCGGCACTTTGGCGGATACGCCTTCAGTCCATGATTCGGGAGGCGTGGTCGTGGCGGACCTGCCAGCGAGTCCACACTCTCGCAGCTCTTGCAGGTCTGGCCCTTGCCGTGCGGTTCGTCGCCTGTGCGGGGGAGGATCCTCCCTCGTGTGAGGGAGGGGCAGGATCACTCCCGTCGGCGATTACTCCCAGCCCGGAGAAATCCAGGATTGAGGTGTTCCCACCCGACCAAAGAGTCTCTGGAATGAAGCCGCGCATCGCCTATTTCGGCGCCCCGTTGCTCACCCTGGCCTATGGAGTGATCCGAATCCTCGACGGCCTCGACGGCTACCGCGGCCCCGGTCTGGCCTGGACCACTGGCCATCTCGCCTTCCTCGGCGCCATGGCGCTGTTCGTCGTCGCCTTCGTGCGGATGCGGCAGTTGGCGGGACGGAACGCTCTGTCCACCGTGATCGCTGGGATCGCTACCGCCGGTGCCGCTGCCCTGGCCGCGAAGTTTGCCATCGACGTCATCGCCGGATTCCTGTCCGACGACCACCTCGGCATGAGTCTTCTCACCGCCCGGATCAGGGAGACTCCCGGTGTCTCCCTGCTGGCCTACGACATCGGCCCTTATCTCTTCTACCTGGGCCAGCTCGCGCTTGTGGTCCAACTCGCCGTCATTCGCCGCGTCAAGGCGTGGACGCCCTTCCTGGTCCTGTTCGATCTCCTTATGCCGTTCATCGACAAGGACCTCATCCCGGTCGGCGCCATCGTCCTGCTCATCTCCTACGCCTCGCTCTGCCGGCAGGTCCCCGAGACCTCGCAGACCTCCCAGACCTCCAGGGACGTCGCCGCTCTTGCGTAGCGGGAATCGGTCCGGTGGGCCACCCGGCCCGCCGGATTCGTGTCCACAACGGCTGGATGAAGATCACGATGATGGGGCAACATTGAATCCCGTGTCAGCTCTGCCGATTTGCGCGCTCGTTCGCCGTGGGCTGCACGCCTTGCCACCTGTATGGGTCGATGCCGCGCTCGCGTTCATCGTGGTGGTCGTGCAGGTGTGGGCGTTCCACTCCCGGGTCAACCCCTCAGGCGCACCTTGGCATTGGTGGGGTTACGCGGTCGTGGCCGCCTCCGCGCTTCCGCTGCTGTGGCGCAGGCGCGCGCCGGCCGTCGCGCTTCTCGCGAGTCTTACCGCAACCGCCTGCTACGACGTGGTCGACGATGTACCCCCGCAGCCGATCTGGTACGCCGGGCTCATCGCGTTCTACACGGTCGCCGACCGCTCCAGCCGTGCGCCCCGGGTCGCCATGCTGATCACCACGGTTGGTGGCAGCCTCGTGATCGGCTCCTCGGAGACTGCGCTGCGCAGCGGAGTGCTCTTCATCGCCGCCTACGCGATCGGCAGAGCCTCGGCCGCCTCCCGCGCCTACACAACGGCTTTGCAGCAACGTGCCGCGCAGCTGGAGCACGAGCGACGGATCGAGGCGGAGCGGGCTGCGGAGCGGGAACGAGCCCGTATCGCCCGCGACATGCACGACATCCTCTCCCACGCGGTCGCCGTCACGGTGGTGAGCCACTACGCGGGGGACATCAGCTCGTAGAGGTTCGCGGAGTCGTCGGCGAAGTAGACACCGCGGGGGCACAGCGGGTGGTCGGTCCGGCCGTTGTCGTGGGTGGCGGGCTCGTTTCCGTACGGGATGGAGGCGGCGCGAAGGCGGGCGAGTACCGCGTCGAATGTGGCCGGGTCGACGTCGAAGGCGAGATGGCTGCCGGGGGGCTCGGGCACGGTCAGGAAGTCCAGGGTGAGGGACTCGTTGACCCGCACGGGAGCGAAGTGCCGGTCGGGGCCGGTGTATTCGAGGCCCATCACGGTGGCGAAGAAGCGGGCGGCGCGTTCGTTGTCCGCGGTGCTGACGATGGTGTGGTTGAGGCTGATCGGCATGGGGCGGGGTCCCTTCAGGCGGGGGTGGTCAGCGCGCCGTACAGGAAGACCTCGACGATTTCCGCGACGTCCTGAGGCGGGTCGTGGTGGCTGCTGGTGAACAGCAGGCCGAAGAACAGCACGGCCAGCCGCTCCGGCGGTAGCCGGAGGGTGTCGCGCTCGGGCTCGAAGAGCTCGGCGAGGGCGTCGCAGGCGGCGTTGAAGCCGGCCTGACGGTCTGGCACCTGACCGCTGGGGGCCGGACGTTCGGTGCGGGTGCGGCCTCCGGTGGTCTGGAGGGCGCCCATAACGGCGCCGATCCGGTCCATGTGTGCGCGCATCGCTTCGGCCGCCTCGGTGAGGCGGTCGGCGAGCGGCATGTCGAGGTCGATGGAGCCGATTTCGGTGAGGGAGTTGCCTGGGCTCATCGTCTCGAGGACGCAGGCGTCGACGAGTTCGTCCTTGTCGGCGAAGACCCGGAAGATGGTGCCCTCGCCGATGCCTGCAGCCTGGGCGATCTGGCGCGTGGTGACGGCGCTGCCGTACTCGATGACCAGGGGGATCGTGGCGCGGACGATCATCTCCCGGCGCTCTCCGGGGCTCATGGCGAGGGCCCGGCGTTTCCTGGCTGTGGGTGGTGTCATGCTTCAATGATGCGGAGTGAGTGCTCACTCCGTCAATGCTTTCGTACGGCTCTCCTTCCGCGCGCCGGGTAAATGAACTCGACCGAGACGTGATGGCACCGATAGACCTGCCTTATGACCTCACCCTTTGAAGAGCTCCTCCCCGCCACGCGCCGCGCACTACTGCATCGCATCGCCGTCGCCCAGTCCGAAGGGCGTGCGCCCTCGTTCGTCGCCGGAGTGGAGCGCGACGGGCAGCTGGTCTGGACGGGCTCCCGCACCTCGGTCGACGGGCATGCGCCGGACGCCGACACCCAGTACCGCATCGGCTCGATCACCAAGACCTTCACGGCCGTCCTGGTCTTGAGGCTCCGCGACGAGGGGCTGCTCGATCTGAACGATCCCCTGGAGAAGCACCTTCCTGGTACGGGCGTGGGGGATGTGACCATCGCGCAGCTCCTCGGCCACAGCGCCGGACTGAGCGCTGAAGCTCCGGCCCCCTGGTGGGAGCGGACGCCGGGCTCGCTCCGCCCCGAACTCGCCGATGTCCTCGGGGACCAGTCGCGGATGCATCCCGTCGGCCGCCGCCACCACTACTCCAACCCCGGCTATGCGCTGCTCGGTTCGCTGGTCGAGGCGGTACGCGGGGGGTCCTGGGAGGACGTCCTGCGCCGAGAGGTCCTCGAACCGCTCGCCCTGCACCGTACGAGCGCGCAGCCCCGAGCTCCGCATGCCGGTGCCTGGGCGGTGCATCCCTGGGCCGATGTGATGCTGCCCGAACCCTCCGAGGACCTCGGCCTGATGGCCCCGGCCGGACAGCTCTGGTCCACGGTGGCAGACCTCTGCCGCTTCGCCGCGTTCCTTGCGGAGGGCGACGAGCGCGTGCTGAGCCCTGCGTCCGTGCGGGAGATGCGTACGCCGTCCGTGCCGCCAGCGGCCGGGGAGTGGGACAGCGCCTACGGCCTGGGGGTGCAGATCGTACGGAAGGACGGCCGCACCCTCGCGGGGCATACGGGATCGCTGCCCGGCTTCCTCGCGGGTCTCTGGGTGAGTGTGGACGATGGAGTGGCAGCCGTCGCGCTCGCCAATGCCACCTCGGGGCCGCTCACCGGGGTCGTCGCCGCCGATCTTGTACGGATCGTGGTCGAGGCCGAGCCGCGCATCCCCGATCCCTGGCGGCCCCTGCCGGAGGTCGACCAAGAGCTCCTGGAGCTGACGGGGCCCTGGTACTGGGGGGCGTCCTCCTTCGGTCTGCGCCTCGACGCAGACCGCGGCGTGGAGCTGCAGCCGCTCCGAGGAAACGGCCGCGGGTCGCGTTTCATCGCGGAGGCGGACGGGACCTGGACCGGTCTCGACGGCTATTACGCCGGGGAGACGCTGCGCGTGGTGCGTCGGGAGGACGGCTCGGTGAGCCATCTCGACCTGGGGTCATTCGTCTTCACCCGTGAGCCGTACGAGCCGGGAGCCCCGGTTCCGGGAGGTGTGGACAAGGAGGGCTGGCGCGGACTCCAGCCGTGAAACGCAGGTGACGTTTCACGTGAAACGGGCGCGACGCCGACGCCGGGCGCGGGGGCTGCTGCGGCGGCCCTCAGGCCGTCAACTCCCGCTCCAGCGGCGTACGGAAGCGGGGCGTGATCCGGGCTTCGCCCACCCAGCCCATCAGCCGTGAGGCCTCCGCTTCGATGGCGGCGGTGGCCTCACGGTCGGCATCAGCCAGCAGCCGCCAGACGACCTCGCCGTCCGAGCGCTGGGCCCAGCCGCCGATGATCTGCCCGTTCCACCACACGGTGGGACCGATATTGCCGGAGCGGTCGAAGAGCTCTGCGCGATGGTCAGCGGTGAAGTGGAAACCTCGGTCGGCCCAGGCCATGGCGCTCGGGTCCAGCGCGGGAAGCAGTGCGGCCCAGGGCTCCACAGGTGGTTCGGGCGCGGTGTCGCCCGGCGCCACATAGCCGGTTCCCTCATCGAGCCGGACCTCCTCCGCGCCGATGGCGGTGAGCGCCTTGCGTACGTCGCCGAGGGTCCATCCCGTCCACCACTTGAGATCGGCCTCGGTGGCCGGTCCGTATGAGAGCAGCCAGCGGCGGGCAAGCTCTGCCCGTGCCTCAGCGGCCGGCAGTGCAGGCCAGGGATCGCTCGCCGTCCAGCGGAACTGGCTTGAGGTCCAGGAGCCGCGCGGCCGGTCCCGCCGGATGCGGCAGTCGGCGGCGAGCAGCCGGATGACCCGGGTGGCGACGCCCTGCACCGCCTCGTACTTCTTGCCGGGGAAGACGGTGATCTTTGTCTTCAGGGCCGGGACGTCGGCGGAGAGCTGGCTGCCGGTCGCGGAGCCGCGCGTGGCGAGGGCTGCAAGGACCGCCTCCTCGGCTTCGGCGAGCCACGTCTCGTCCAGCCGGTTCGCGTCCTCTGCGAGATGGCTTATGAGTGCCCTGCGCTCCTTGACGGCGATGGAGCGAGCGGTGGAGGCATCGACATACGGGGCGAGTTCGGAGGAGACGGCGAAGAGGGTGCGCCGCATGGAAAGGAGCCTGACCAGCTCCACGTCCTCGTACAGGGACCGCTCCACGGCCGCGATGCTCGGGGCGTTGAGGCGGGCGCAGGCGGCGAGGAAAACGGTCGCGGCGTCGGTGGCGTGCAGGGCGACCACCGCATCAGCGGCCGCCACCGGCGAGTCCGCCCGTACGGACGCGGCCAGCAGATGGCGGCGGCCGAGCCTGATGCGGCGCTGCTCGTCACTGATCCGGAGCACGGTGAGCTCCCTTGGTCAGAGCTGGAGTTTGAAACCCACATGGGATGCCTCGAAGCCTAGCCGCGCGTAGAAGCGGCGGGCGTCGGTGCGGGAGGCGTCCGAGGTCAACTGCACCAACTGGCAGTCCTGGCGGCGGGATTCGTCGATGGCCCATTCGATGAGCCTGGTGCCCAGACCACTGCCGCGTTCCTCGGTGTGGATCCGTACACCTTCGATGATCGAGCGGGTCGAGCCACGCCGTGACAGCCCGGGGATGATTGTGAGCTGGAGAGTCCCGACGACCCGGTCCTCGCGTACGGCGACGGCCTGGATCTGGTTCGGGTCCCGGGACAGCCGCTTGAAGGCGGCGGTGTACGGGGTGAGGTCGTCAGGCGATTCACGCCTGGCGCCCAACGGGTCGTCGGCGAGCATCGCCACGATCGCGGGAATGTCGTCGATTTCCGCGAGCCGTATTTCCAGATCGCTCATGATCCGCAGATTACGCGGGGACCCGCAGTTCCTCGACCGTCTTGACCAGGGGAGCCAGTTCGGGGTTTTTGGCGGCTTCGTCGAGGGCTTCGCGCAGCGCCGTGTCATTGGTCGGCCGAGCCTCGGCGAGCAGGGCAAGGCCGGCCTCGGTCACGTCGGTGTAGATGCCGCGGCGGTCGGTGTCGCAGAGATACCGGGTCAGCAGGCCGCGGTCCTCGAGGCGCGCGACGAGGCGGGTGGTGGCGCTCTGGCTCAGCACGACAGCATCGGCCACCTGCTTCATCTGCAGATGGCCGCCCGGGCCGTTGTGCTGGCGGCTGAGGACGTCGAGGAGTGAGTACTCGCGCATGCTCAGGCTGTGCTTCGTCTCGAGCGCGCGCTCGATGTGCGCCTCGATCTTCCCGTGGAGCAGGGAGAGAGCGCACCAGCTCTGGGAGAGCGCGGTGAGCGCGGGGTCGATCGCGGTCATGTCTTCCTCCTCCTGCCGGAGCGGCTTCACTCCAGGATAGACGACTATTGCAATAGCCCGCGCTTGCAATTATCCCCCTCTTTCTCAGGAGCTAGCCAGCCGCGACCGACAGCGGGGCGAAGCGGCGGGTCCAGTCGCCCGGGAGGTCCGGGATGCCATAGGTCATCACCGCATTGAAAGCGATCGTCTCCAGGCCGTGTTCCTTCACCCAGGCCAGCAGCTCCTCATGGCGTACGTCGATATCCGTACGGAGCGGCCTCTCGGTACCGGCCGCCAGGGAGGTGATCAGAGCCTTCGCCGTCCGAGTGTCCCGGGCAATCAGCGGGCCGACGACATGGGTCTCCATGTTCGGCCAGGCCGCCGCGAAGCCGGTGAGGATTCCAGCCTCCTCCGCCACCCGGAACTGGTCGGCGAAGGCCGGCAGCCGCGTGATCATGTGGGTGCGGTCCAGGCCGAAGACCTCGGTGTCCAGGCGCAGCAATGCGGGGAGATCATCGGCGGTCGTCGGGCGGGTGGTCACCCCCGCCTCGGCGGCCGGGACCTGGAGGTGGCCGCGGACCATCTCGGCCCGGCCGACGTTGACGAAGCCCAGCTCCTCGTAGAGCGGCTGCCCGTATGGGGTGGCATGCAGCGTGACCGGGGTGTCCCCGCTCTCCGTCAGCGCATGCTTCATCAGCCGCCGCCCGACGCCCTGGCGCGCGTACCGCTCGGCAACGAGCATCATGCCGATCGCGGCGAGCCCGCGTCCGTACGACGTCACTACGCAGGCGGTCACCAGCCCCTTGCCCCCGGGGTCATCGATGCCGTACCCCGTACCCGCCGCGAGAAGCAGGCCCCATTTGTGCTCCTCGCGCGGCCACCCGCGGTCCGCGGAGAGATCCGCGCAGGACGTGAGGTCGTCCATGGTCAGGCGGCGAATGGGAAGCTCGGAGAGCGGTGTCGACATACGGGTCAGGCTGTATGACGCAGGGATCGTTCGTCCAGTGCTTTCCGAGAAGAGGCCAAGAGGCGCAACCGCCGACCGCGCCGCGTGAGGCCCCATGGCTTGAGGACGGAGATGACTGTCATGAAGACGTACGCAGTGAAGGAGACGACCGGTCCCATCACCAGGTCGAGCGGGTCTGCCAGCGGGGTGCCTGCTGCGACGGTGGCGACTGCGTCATTGACGCCCGGACGCAGCGCGAAGATCGATGCGGTGAGGGTGATGAGGCTCAGCCAGAACTTCGTATAGACCCAGCGGTGCCTGGCAAGGCCCCACTTGGTGCCGAGCGACAGAACGAGACCGCTGAGCAGAGTCAGCAGCCCGATGGGAATCACCAGCCAGTCCGTGAAGACCTTCATCGAGCGGCAGGCGGCCTCGACCATGGGTGCGGATTCCGTGCCGGCTGCGGTGAGGGCAAGCGCGAGCAGGCCGAGCGTGAGCCCGAGCCAGCCGGCGGACGCGGCGACATGGACGACGAGGAGGGCCCGGCGAGCGGGCCGCTTGAGTGGTTTCACGTGAAACACCGTGCCGGGCGAGGGCGCCGTACCGCGTCTGACGACGGGAGTAATCGCGGGTACTAACCTCGGCGTACATGGCCTACAGGGAGAGAGTGCGCAGGCTGCATATCTTCGATCTCGACGGCACGCTGATCCGTGGATCGGCGGCGCCGGTGGAGATATCGCGGCAGCTGGGACTGCTGGAAGAGATCGGCGAGTTGGAGCGGGACATGATCGCCCGCAGAATAGGCCCGCCGGAGTATGCGGTGCGGGTGCACGCTCTCTGGAGCGATCTCACCGACACGCATGTTGCGGCGGCCTTCGAGGCAGCGCCCTGGCTCGAAGGCATCCAAGAGGTGTGGCGGCAGATCCGCGAAGGCGGGGACTACTGCGCAGTAATTTCCCTCTCGCCGTCCTTCTTCGTTGAGCGGCTGCTGGGCTGGGGAGCTCATGCGGCGCACGGCTCACGCTTTCCCGAGTTGCCCTTCGCCCGGCCCGTGGACCCGTCGGGCATTCTCAACGCGGCCGCGAAGGTGAAGATCGCGGCCGCGCTCTGTGCAGAGTTCGGGGTTGGTCTGGACGCATGTGTTGCATACGGTGATTCCATGTCCGACGCCGAGATCTTCACGGTAGTGCCCACAACGGTGGCGATGAATGCCGATCACCATCTGTCAGGTCTGGCCACACACACTTATACGGGGGGCGATCTGCGCGAGGCCTATGAATTGGTGCGATTCCGCAGGTAGTTCAGGAGCCCGGGGGCGGTCCGGGAGCCCCAGACTGGACATGGGGGCACTGGAGCCTAACGGGAATGCCGGTTCGGATGCCCAGACTTTCCGCTCTTTGTCACCTACGGCGGCGCTGCCTGGCATGCTACGACGACGGGGAGTGCGGGCAATGTCACATTCCGGGCCCAGTCGTCCGGATTCAGCTTGCTGCCATGGTTAGTGTGGGCTGGTAGTAGTCCTGATGCAGAGCGGGGAATTGAGGCACGTTCCGAGCCAGCGGAAGTGCGTGGACCGACCGAAAGATGTTCGAGGCGAGGCACACGATGGACGCTCCGACCACCACGTCGGCCGACAACGGCACTTCAGGCGACAACAACGGGGGCGGATGGTTTACCCCTCGTAAGCCGCCGGGCCAGGGTCGGCCCGCCCCCGGTGAGGGGGCTTCCACAGGTGACGCAGACCAGGAACGAATAGCTGCCCCGAGCCGGTCATTCGCCTCCATACGCCCGGTGGGCTCCGGTTCGTCTCGGCCCGCCCCGCCGCCGGTCGGGGTTGCGAGGGAGCCCGCGGCTCCAACCGACGAGACCCCGCTGGGCGAGGCCGCTGTCGACGACCTGCCGGCCGAGCACCACCCGGCCGAGCGGGTCCCGGATCAGCGCCGCCAGCCCCAGGGAGCGTTCGAAGGGCACACGGCCTACGAGAGCGCCGGTCGCCCTGAGGAGGGCGGCGGTCGCGAGAGCCACGAGGGTGCCCCTCGGGTACCGAGCCGCCGCGAAGCAGCTCACCCGAGCGAAGCCCGTTACCCCCGCGAGGCACCCAGCGAAGCCGCTCACCCCGGCGAAGGCGCCCACCTTCGCGAAGTGCCTTGGCCCCGTGAGGCGGCTTGGCATCGTGAGCCCGCAGGACGCCTCCATCTGGCGGGCCGGCCGCACGAAGCCGGAAATCCGCACGAAGCCATAAAGCCTCCCGAACCCGCCGCCGCCGGACACCCCGAAGCCCCCCGGTCGCGCGGAACCCAGGCCCACCACGGCACTCCCGCAGAGCACCAGGCCCACCACCCGCTGCCCGCCGCACCCGCGGACGACGCGTCCCCCGACGCCATCCTCATCCGCCGCACCATGGCGGAGATCTCGCCGGTCGCGGACAAGGTCACCTCGTACTTCTACGCCTTGCTCTTCGTCCGCCATCCGGAGCTGCGGGGCCTCTTCCCCGCCGCCATGGACTCTCAGCGCGACCGGCTCCTCAAGGCGCTGCTCACCGCCGCCGAGCACATGGACAACGCGGCCGTGCTGACCGAATATCTGCAGAACCTGGGTCGCGGCCACCGCAAGTACGGCACTCAGGCGGCGCACTACCCCGCCGTCGGCGAGGCCCTGATCGGCGCGCTGTCCCGGTACGCCACGACGACCTGGGACGAGGAGACCGAGGCCGCCTGGGTGCGGACGTACACCACGATCTCCCAGATCATGATCGACGCGGCAGCCGAGAACGAGCGGCAGGCGCCCGCCTGGTGGCGTGCCGAGGTGGTCTCGCACGACCTCCGAACCCCGGACATAGCGATCATCACCGTCCGCCCGGACCAGCCGTACGCCTTCCTGGCCGGGCAGTACACGAGTCTGGAGACGCCCTGGTGGCCGCGGATCTGGCGGCACTACTCCTTCGCCGGGGCACCCCGTACCGACGGTCTGCTCTCCTTCCATGTCAAGGCGGTCCCGGCCGGCTGGGTTTCCAGCGCCCTGGTCCACCACGCCCGCCCCGGCGACGTGCTGCGCCTCGGACCGCCCGCCGGCTCGATGACCGTCGACCACACCACCGACAACGGCCTGCTCTGTCTGGGCGGCGGCACTGGCATCGCCCCCATCAAGGCGCTGGTCGAGGATGTCGCCGAGCATGGTGAGCGGCGGCCGGTGGACGTCTTCTACGGGGCGCGCACGGATTACGACCTGTACGACATCGAAACCATGCTGCGGCTCCAGCAGGCCCACCCCTGGCTGTCGGTTCGGCCGGTGGTGGACGACCGGGCGCAGTTCCCGGACGCCGTGCGCGAGTTCGGCCCGTGGTACGAGTACGACGCCTACCTCTCCGGCCCGCCCGGCATGATCCGCAGCGGCGTCAACGCGCTGCGCGGCCTCGGCATCCCGTACGACCGGATCCGCCACGACTCGCTCGAAGAGCTCGTCGCGGCAGGTGACTAGGCCGCGAGAGCGAAAGGCGAGTCGCCCACGTCCGGGGTCGGCCCAGACCGGCAGTCAGCCCAGGTCGGGGGCGTGCATCGCCCGAACGCCCTCGATATTGCCGTCCAGGTAGTGCCGCAGCGACAGCGGCACAAGGTGGACGGCTGCGATCCCCACCCGGCTGAACGGCACCCGTACGATCTCGTACTCCCCGCAGGGCTCGTCGATCTCCGGGCCGTGCCTTCGGGAGGGGTCCATGGACTCCAGTCGGCAGACGAAGAAGTGCTGCACCTTCACCCCCGTCACACCGCCGTCCGCGATGTGTTCGACGGTGTCGACGAAGCAGGGCACCACATCGGTGATCTTGGCGCCGAGCTCCTCGTCCACCTCCCGGTGGAGCGCGTCGACGACGGTGGAGTCCTCGGGCTCGACCCCGCCGCCGGGCGTGAGCCAGTAGGGATCCACGCCGGGTTTGGTGCGCTTGATGAGGACGAGGTCGTCGCCGTCAAGCAGGATGGCGCGTGCGGTGCGCTTGACCACTGGCCGTTCGGTCATGGCTAGAAAATGGCCCGCAACGCAGGTTCTGAAACTCCTGTCCGCGGGGCGGTCACCAGACGACGGCAGCGCGCAGCAGCCACTCGTGCGCCCGCGCGATGTGCGGCAGGGAGAGTGTGCCGGTGCGTACGACGAGAAAGTAGGTACGCAGCGGGGGCACCGGAGGATCGAGGAGCGCCACCACCCGCCCGTGCTGAAGGGCCTCCTCGCACAGATAGCGCGGCAGTACGGCGAGCCCCGCGCCCGA
Organism: Streptomyces sp. NPDC000880; assembly: GCF_053599675.1. Classification (NCBI taxonomy): domain Bacteria; kingdom Bacillati; phylum Actinomycetota; class Actinomycetes; order Kitasatosporales; family Streptomycetaceae; genus Streptomyces; species Streptomyces sp. NPDC000880. The sequence goes on from NZ_JBSFMS010000012.1 coordinate 21,240, forward strand.
GGCCGCGGCCTCCAGGACGGCCCGCAGGTCGGGGGCTATGACGGCGCCCGCGGCGGCCGGCCGGGAGTCGAAGACAGCGGACCAGTAGCGCGAGACCAGTGGCAGGGATTCGTGGACCTCCACCACGGGCAGCTGCTCGAGCACCACATGGCCGTCGCGCAGCACTCCGGGCCCCAGCCGGGCCGCCCAGCGCGGCGAGGCGACCAGTACGTGCTCTTCGTCGCAGAGCGGGGTCGCCGTGAGCAGTGCACCGCGCGGCCGGGCCGTGGTGATGGCCAGATCGTGATGCCCGGCAGCCAGTCCCTCCAGCGTCTCCTCGGCGGTCCCGAAGGAGGCCCGCAGCGCGAGCCCCTGCGAGATCAGCGGGGTGAGCGCCGGCAGGGCGCGCAGCGAGGTGAACTCCGGGGGACCGGCGAGATGCAGGGTCCGTACGCCGGACTCCTCGTCGAGACCGCTCTCGGCGATCTCCACCAGAGCGTCCAGATGCGGCGCTGCCCGGTGCGCGAGCTCGTCGCCGATGGTCGTGGGGGTCACGCCGCGGGCCTGGCGCAGGAACAGCGGGCGCCCTAACTGCCGCTCCAGCGTGCGGATCTGACCGGTCACCGCGGGCTGGGAGAGACCGAGGAGAGCGGCGGCGCGGGTGAAGGAACCGGCCCGGTGCACCGTGACGAATGTGCGCAGCAGGGCCAGATCCATGCCATGCCCCTCTCGACCGACGATGCCCGCGAACCCGGACAACTATAAATATGTCGATAGGTCGCTGTCGCTACTGTGATTGGACACTGACGCAGAGTCAACTAGCCTTGGTCACACGGTTCTTCGTATGGGGAACCGAGGGCGGTCCGAGCCATGAGGGGGGAGGCTCGGGCCGCCCGTTGTATGTAACCCCGCTCAGCGTCCGACGTACCCCGGGCCCCCGTCCACCGGGCAGTCTCGCTCCGCGCGCCCCGGCTGGCACCTCCCGACGGCCGGAAAGCGCCTCACAGCGCCCCTGTGAACCCGCGCTATCCCGCCGCCTCGTCCAGCGCCCGCAGCACATCCGCCACCAGGTCCTCCGCGTCCTCCGCGCCCGCCGAGAAGCGGATGAAGCCCTCCGGCACGGCGTCACCTCCCCAGCGACCGCGACGTTCCGCCGTGGAGCGCACCCCGCCGAAGCTCGTCGCGTCGTCCACCAGCCGCAGACCCTCCAGGAAGCGCTCCGCGTGCCCGCGACCGGGCAGCACGAACGAGACCACGCAGCCGAAGCGCCGCATCTGCTGCGAGGCGATCTTGTACGAGGGGTCGCTCGGCAGCCCTGGATAGCGCAGCCCGGTCACTTCGTCGCGCCCGCCCAGCGCCTCAGCGAGCGCCAGCGCATTGGCGCACTGCCGCTCGATCCGCAGCTGCAGCGTGGCCAGCGAACGGTGCGCGAGCCATGCCTCCATCGGCCCCGGAATCGCCCCGACGACCTTGCGCCAGCGCCGTACGCCCGCCGCCAACTGAGGATCACGGCAGGTCACATGGCCGAGCAGGATGTCGCCGTGGCCCGTCATGCCCTTGGTGTCGCTGGCCACCGAGAAGTCCGCGCCCAGGTCCAGCGGGCGCTGCCCGAGCGGCGTCGCGAGGGTGTTGTCGACCGCGACCAGCGCGCCGACCGCGTGCGCCGCCTCCGTCAGCCGCCGCACGTCGCACACATCGAGCCCCGGATTGGACGGGGTCTCGATCCATAGTAGTTGCGCTCCGTCAAGGACGGACAGCTGTGCGTCGTCACCGGTCGGGGCGGTCCTGACCTCGACGCCGTACGCCTCGAGCCGTTCGCGCACGAGCGGAAGCGCCTGATAGCCGTCATTCGGCAGCACCACCGTGTCCCCGGCCTTCAGCTGGGAGAAAAGCACGGCCGAGATCGCCGCCATCCCCGAGGCGAAGGTCACGGTCTCGACGGGTTCCCCCGGTGCCTCCAGTTCGCCGATCGCCCGCTCCAGATGGGTCCAGGTCGGATTCTCGTCACGTCCGTAGGTGTACGGCCCGGTGGGCTCACCCGGCAGATGGAAGTGGGCCGCGAAGACCGGTCCCGGCAGGGTCGGTTCGTACTTCACCGGCGCGGGCAGCCCCGCCCGTACCGCCCTGGTTCCTTCCCCTGCCTCCGCCGGGACACCGTTTCCTTCGCTCATGCCACACGCTCCTCGACTGCCGTCCGTACCGCGCCGGGCAGACCCTCGCTCGCCGCCTCCACCATCTTCAGGCACGCCCGAAGCCGCAGACGCGATGCCCAGACCTCACGTGGCGTTCAGTCCTTGTCGGGCAGGGCGACATTCATTGCCCATGAAACGACCGAGATGATCAGGCCACCGAGCACGGCGGTCCAGAAGCCCTCGACTTGGAAGTTCAGACCGACCTTGTCGGCCAGCCAGGAGGTCAGCAGCAGCATGAGGGCGTTGATGACGAGCGTGATCAGCCCCAGGGTGAGGATGAACAGCGGCAGCGTCAGCAGCTTCACGACGGGCTTGACAAGGAAGTTGACCAGCCCGAAGAGCAGCGCCACCAGGATCAGGGTCAGCGCCTTCTTGCCGGTGCTGTCTCCGGTCAGCGTTATGTCCTGCAGCACCCAGATGGCCACGGCCAGGGCTGCCGTGTTGGCGATCGTCTTGACTACGAAATTCTTCATGTGTCTGATCGTGGCAGACGTGATCGGACCAAGTGCAGGGGCGGACGGACGATGAAGGCATTCCGACTGGACGAGCTGGAGGCGGAGCGCGCCGCTAATGACGGCGCGTATCTGCAGTTCCTTCGCGAAAGGAACATGTCGGTCGGGCTCTACGCACTGGACGCCGGCGAACTGGACCCACAGTTGCCCCACCGCCAGGACGAGGTCTACTTCGTCGTCAGCGGCCGCGCCGCCATTACGGTGGGGATGGAGACGACCCAGGTCGGACGAGGCAGCGTGGTCTACGTCCCGGCCGGGGTACCCCACAAGTTCCATCACATCACCGAGGATCTGCGGGTGATGGTGGTCTTCTCTCCCCCTGAGAGCTGACCGGAAGCACCGCCGATCCCTAGGGGTTCGGTCAGGGGAGACCAAGGGCTCGCGGGCCTCCGCACACCACCTCCTCCCGCCTAGCATCGAGGCAGGAACCCAATGAAACGAGGTAAGGACGATGGCTGTGCGGGAAGTATTCGCGGGGATGCCATGGTGGATCAAGTGGGTCGCGGTGCCCGTCATCGCCCTTGTCGTGTTCGGAGGACTGATCACGAGCGTCATCGGCTTTGTGATCGGACTGCTCTTCAAGATCCTAGTCTTCGTCGCCCTGGTCGGTGGACTCGTCTTTGCCGTACGGAAGTTCATGCCGTCGTCGAGCTCACGCAGCGACTGGTAGCCCGTGCCCGTCCGGGCGTTAGCCCGGGCGGGGGAACGCTCCGACAAACCCTCCTCGCCGTACGGGGGCGGCCATTACAGTGACAACTCCGCTGCCGCCCCATGGGAGATTCGCCCTTGGGAAGTCCGCGCGGCGGGCCGCGGGGGCGGCCCCCGGGGGCGGGCGCACTGCCCGGTACAACGGGCGCTGAGGCTGCTGGAGACCGTGAGCGCCCTTTCACTGCTTCATCTACTGCGGGGTACATGATGCGCGAGTCGGTCCAGGCCGAGGTCCTGATGAGTTTCCATGTCTCCGAGGAGCTCTCTTTCCGGATCCCGGTGGAGCTCCGGTACGAGACGGGAGATCCGTACGCGGTGCGGATGACCTTCCATCTACCCGGCGATGCCCCTGTGACCTGGGCTTTCGGGCGCGATTTGCTGCTGGACGGCATCAATGTGCCGAGCGGCGACGGCGATGTGCGCATCTCTCCGACCGGTACCCAGGGACTGCCCGACGTCGCCATCCGGCTCCAAGTCGGCGGCGACCGGGCGCTGTTCCGGGTGAGCGCGGCGTCGCTGGTGGCCTTCCTCGACCGCACCGACAAGCTGGTGCCGCTGGGGCAGGAGCGTACGCTCGCCGACTTCGAGGACAATCTGGACGTGGCACTCGGGCGCATCCTCGCCGAGGAGAACGCCGGCTGAGCAGTCGTCTCCGCTACTTCTTGCGGCGTCGACCCCTGCCGCCCCGAACAGGCGATCCATTTCGTGCCGGTGATTCGTTCGCAACTGCGGATCCCGGCCGGTCGGCGGAGACCACCAGGGCCGCGAGTGCGGTGGTCACCGGCACCGCGGCGACAAGTCCGATCGACCCCACCAGGGTCCGTACGATCTCCTCCGCCACCAGTTCGCTGTTTGCCACCGTGCCCACACTGCTCTGCGCGATCGAGAAGAGCAGCAGCAGCGGCAACGCGGCGCCCGCGTACGCCAGCACGAGAGTGTTGACGACGGAAGCGATGTGGTCCCGACCGATCCTGATCCCGGCCCGGTAGAGCGCCCGCGGGCCCATGCTCGGGTCCGCCTGATTCAGTTCCCAGACCGCCGAGGTCTGGGTCACCGTCACATCGTCGAGCACGCCGAGCGAGCCGATGATGACGCCGGCCAGCAGCAGACCGCTCATGTCGATGCTCGGATACAGACCGTGAATCAGACCAGTGTTGTCGTCGGTGTTGCCGGTCAGACTCGCCCAGCCGACGAAGCGCGAGCCGAGCAGCCCGGTCAGCAGCAGCGAGATCAGCGTGCCGAGGACCGCGACCGAGGTGCGGGCGGTGAGGCCGTGGCAGAGATAGAGCGCGACCAGCATGATGGCGCTCGCCCCGATCACCGCGACGATCAGCGGATTCGAGCCCTGCAGGATCGCGGGCAGGATGAAGAGGGTCAGTACGGCGAACGAGACGGCCAATGAGATCAGCGCCATCACGCCGCGCATCCGTCCCACCACGACCACCGCGAGCGCGAAGATCCCGGCCAGCAGCGCCATCGGCAACTCACGGTCCACATCGGTCACGGAGTACTGCAGGTCACGGGGCGCATCGGGGGCGTACGCCACCACCACGCCCTGGCCTTTGTCCAACTGTCGCGGCGCGTCCGGCTGGACGATCTCGGTGAACCTACGGCCCTTGTCCTTGCCGCTGGTGACCTCGATGGTCACTTTCTCGCAGCTGCCCCGCTGGGCATTGACCGCCTCGCGCCCCTCGGGCGTGGAGGTGTCGCCGGTCGGTGGGACCTGCGCGGCGTTCACGTCCTTGCAGTTGACCTTGTCGACCTGAACCACTTTGCCCTGCTCGGTCTGCCGGTCGAAACCGACACCGGTGCGCTCATGGCCGGGCGCGCCGCCCGGCCAGAGCACGAGCAGGCCCACGACGACCGCGGTGGCGAAAGGGATCAGCACCGCAGCGATGACCTTGCGGAGATGCCGCGAGACGGGCGCGGCGGGCCCATGGCTGTGCGAGTGGCCGTGGGGTTCGGGCGTCCGCGGCGAGGGGGTCGGCGAGTAGGTCACCGACCGATCATCGCAAGAACGACGGGGGCCCTCTGTTCAGCACGCCAGAAAGGACGCTAGCGTGGTGTCACCTTTGCACACGCGGGAGCTCGGAGCACCGGGCTGAGAGGGCGCTGACCTCCGCATTCGTCGACTGGCCGAAGCCAGTGGGCCGAATACGGAATCTGCTGCGTCGACCGCCGAACCTGTTACCGGGTAATGCCGGCGTAGGGAGTAGGTCTCATGACCGTATCGGACGCACGCACGCCTGCCTCGAATCACAATGACGAGAGCGGGAAGTCCATCGGCTGGCACAAGGGATACGTCGAGGGCTCGCGCCCCGACCTCCGGGTGCCGGTCCGCCAGGTGCACCTCACCAACGGCAAGGACGTGACGCTGTACGACACGTCCGGCCCGTACACCGACCCCACCATCGAGACCGACGTCCGCCGCGGCCTGCCACCGCTGCGGGAGAACTGGATCATCGGCCGCGGCGACACCGAGGAGTACGCGGGCCGCGAGGTCCGCCCCGAGGACGACGGGATCAAGCACACCTCGCCGAGGGGCGGTCTGCGCAATCTCGACGCGGTCTTCCCGGGCCGCCCGCGCCAGCCCCGACGGGGCCGGGCCGGACAGGCGGTGACGCAACTCGCGTACGCCCGCCGTGGCGAGATCACGCCGGAGATGGAGTACGTCGCGATCCGCGAGAACGTCTCCCCCGAGGTGGTACGCGAGGAGATCGCGGCGGGCCGGGCCGTCCTGCCTGCCAACGTCAACCACCCCGAGATCGAGCCGATGATCATCGGCAAGCGCTTCTTGGTGAAGGTCAACGCCAACATCGGCAACTCCGCTGTCACCTCCTCCATCGAGGAGGAGGTCGAGAAGATGACCTGGGCGACGCGCTGGGGCGCGGACACGGTCATGGACCTCTCCACCGGCCGCAACATCCACACCACCCGCGAATGGGTGCTGCGCAACTCGCCCGTGCCGATCGGCACCGTGCCGCTCTATCAGGCGCTCGAGAAGGTCGACGGCAAGGCCGAGGAGCTGACCTGGGAGGTCTACAAGGACACGGTTATCGAGCAGGCCGAGCAGGGTGTCGACTACATGACGGTCCACGCGGGCGTGCTGCTGCGGTATGTGCCGCTGACGGCCCGCCGCAAGACCGGCATCGTCTCGCGCGGCGGCTCGATCATGGCGGCCTGGTGCCTGGCGCACCACAAGGAGTCGTTCCTGTATGAGAACTTCGAGGAGCTCTGCGAGATCCTCGCCTCGTACGACGTGACGTACTCCCTCGGCGACGGTCTGCGGCCCGGCTCGATCGCGGATGCCAACGACGAGGCGCAGTTCGCGGAGTTGCGCACGCTCGGGGAACTCAACTCCATCGCCAAGCGTTTCAATGTCCAGACGATGATCGAAGGACCTGGTCACGTCCCGATGCACAAGATCAAGGAGAACATCGACCTCCAGCAGGAGATCTGCGAGGAGGCCCCCTTCTATACCCTCGGCCCGCTCACCACGGACGTGGCCCCGGCGTATGACCACATCACCTCCGGCATCGGGGCGGCGATGATCGCCTGGTGGGGCACGGCGATGCTCTGCTACGTGACGCCCAAGGAGCACCTGGGCCTGCCCAACCGTGACGACGTGAAGACGGGCGTCATCACCTACAAGATCGCGGCGCACGCGGCAGATCTTGCCAAGGGGCACCCGGGTGCGCAGGAGTGGGACGACGCGCTGTCCGACGCGCGCTTCGAGTTCCGGTGGGAGGATCAGTTCAATCTGGCCCTCGACCCGGACACGGCACGGGAGTTCCACGACGAGACGCTCCCGGCGGAGCCGGCGAAGACCGCGCACTTCTGCTCGATGTGCGGTCCGAAGTTCTGCAGCATGAAGATCTCGCAGGACATCCGGCGGCAGCACGGCGGCTCGCAGCAGTCCCAGCAGTCTCAGCAGGAGATCGAGGACGGCATGGCGGAGAAGTCCAAGGAGTTCGCCGCCGCGGGCAACCGCGTTTATCTGCCAATCGCGGAGTGATGGGAGTAATCGCACAATGACGTGCCGCCACGAGCGCCGGCCGGAGCTTACTCCGGCTGGTGCTCGGGGCCGCCGAAGTCCGGGCTGGTGAAGTCCGGGCTGGTGAAGGTGGGCCGCTGTCCCGCCGTCGTGCCCTCGCTCGGGCTTGAGTAGTCCGGGCCGCTGTAGCCGACCTTGGGAATACGGCTCACATGGCGCGGCGGGGCCGGGGAGGTCGGGTCGGCGCTGGGGTCCGCCAGCGCTGCCCGCAGGAAGGGCAGCAGCCCGCGCTCCAGCAGGGCGTGCCGCCAGGCCTCCTTGGCCCGGGACACCTCGTCGGGCAGTTCGCCCGTCAGCTCCTCGGCCGGGACTTGCGTCGCGCCGTTGCGCAAGGCGGTGAGCAGCAGGCCGATCGCGGCGACCAGGATGGCGGCCGCCGTGAGAGCCCCGAAGAACCACCCCGCGGACACCAGGGCCTGTGCGAACGACGGCGTCGGGCTGAGCATCTTCAGGATGTAGCCGACCAGCAGGAAGATCACCGCGGCCGTTCCGGCGAGCACCGGGGCAAGCACGGCTATGACGGCGGCGAACCCCGCGCCGCGTTCCGAGACTTCGCCGACGGCGGGGGACAGCACGGAGTTGTGCATGGAGGCGGTGGCCGCGGGGGTTCGCATCTCCTCGCGGACCTTTGTGTAGTGCCCGTACTCGGCAGCGGCGGCGGTGGTGATCAGGGCCGTCGCGTTCAGGGCCATCGTGCGCAGCTGTTCGGTGTTCAGGCGCTGCCCCACGGCAGCGAGATCCGGACGGTCATGGGCGTTGCGCAGTGCGTCGTCGAGGATGCGCTCGTACTCGGCGCGGTCCTCGGTCAGCAGGTGCGGAGCGCTGTTCATGTGCATCCCCCGATGCTCCGTAGGGCCGGATTGCCCGCATCGACCGGGCGGTTGGGCAGAAACGGAGGAGAGCCTGCTACGGATAAGCCGATGGTAGAGCGGTTACGGCACGGGGTGACAGGGGGTTTCCGTAAATCGCCTGTCGGGCTCGGATCAGTTGGACAGGGGAAGCTGGACGACAAGGAGTTTTCCGGCCATGGTCACGCCGCCGTCCATGGCGATCGCCAGCCCGTCCGCGTACACATGCGGGCCCTCGACGACTGGGCGCGTGCCGTCCTCGCCGTCCTCGGTGCCCACTTCGCCCAGCAGATAGGGAATGGGGCTGTGGCCGTGCACGATGCGTCGTCCGCCGTAGGTGGTGAGCAGTTCGCGTACAGCCTGCGGCCCCCCGTCGTCGCGGAAGGCGAAGCGCTTGGTGAACTTGCGGAACAGGTCCCAGCACTCGTCGGCGTCATTATGGGTGAGGATGGCGTGGACGGTGTCGTTGACGTCCTCGATGGTGTCGCCGTACTCGAGATAGGCGGTGGTGTCGGAGTGCATCAGCAGATGCTCGTCCTCCTCGGTCACCGCGTCGAGGCGTGCCATCCACTGCAGATGCACATCCTGCAGCCGTTCCATGTCGGTCTTCTGGCCGCCGTTGAGCAGCCAGGCGGCCTGGAAGGTGGCGGTGCCGGGGCCGGAGTTGACGGGGGTGTCGCCGAATCGCTTGGCGCCGAGCAGCAGCAGTTCGTGATTGCCCATCAGGGCCTTGCAGTAGCCGCCGGCGGCCGCAGCCTCTGCCGAGAGCCGCATGACGAGGTCGATGACGCCGATGCCGTCGGGGCCGCGGTCGGTGAAGTCGCCGAGGAACCAGAGGCGGGCATGGCCGGCGGCCCAATGGCCGTCGGCGTCGATGAGGCCCTGTTCGGCCAGGGCATCGACGAGTTCGTCGAGATAGCCGTGGACGTCGCCGACGACATAGAGCGGGCCGAGGCCTTCGGGAGCGGGTGTCTCGTCCGGTGTGACCTGCACCTGGACGGTGTCGCCCGGATCGCCGCGGCTGATCACCGGCAGATCGCGCTCGGTGGGTGTGTAGCCGTCCGGCGCCTCGCCCTGCGGGACGGCGTTGCCGGGGTGGGCGGACTCCGGGGACCGCTGCGTCGGCTGAGTGTGCGATGGCACCTGCTCGTGCATAGGCGCGTGCTCCTGCTGCGCCAGCTGCGGGTGCGCAGGAACCTGCGACTGCACGGGAACCTGCGCGTACGGCGGAACGCGGAAGTCGCGCAATGTCGCAGTCCGCACCACGGGTCCTTGACCGGCCCCCTGAGTCATCGACCCCTCCACACCGTCGCGCCGCCGTTCACCTCTCGGCCCAGCCTGGTCGGGGTGGTCCGCGGTGTCGTGCGCCCATCATAGGAATGAGGTCGGCGCTGTGTGACGCACCAGGGGTGGTGAATCCGATTGCACCCCTGGAGCGCCGGTTGTTTCGTCCTGATTGGGATGGTCTAGTCCGGCGAAGGGGCTCGCGGGGGGCTGACAGTCGTCCGTGAAGGGCGGCGCTGCGAGGACGTCCGGATGATCAGTTCTGTCGGTATCACCTGCTCGACCGGCCGGTCTTCATCGATTCCTTCGATGGCGTCGATGAGGAGCTGGACGACCGCCGTGCCGATTCTGCGTGGTTTGAGCGAGAGCGTGGTGATGGGCGGCTCGGTGGTGGCGTACACGGTCGACTCACTGCAGCAGATGAGCAGCAGATCGTCGGGGACTCGCAGTCCGTACCGCCTGGCGGCGGCGAGTAGATCGGTGCCGTTGGGGTCGAAGAGCCCATAGACGGCGTCGGGTCTGTCCGGGCGGGCGAGCAGCCGGTCGGCGGCGACGGCGCCGGCGCACGGGTCGTGGGCGGGGTAGGACTCGTAGACCGGGTCCTGGCCCACGCGCTCGCACCAGTTCAGATAAGCGGTGGTGGAGAGGCGGGTGTAGGTGTCCGTGGTGGTGCCGGTGAGCAGGCCGATCCGGCGGGCGCCGGCGGCGGCGAGATGGTCGAGCAGATCGAGTACGGCGGTTTCGTGGTCGTTGTCGACCCAGGCGGTGACCGGAAGCGTGCCGGCCGGGCGGCCGTCGGAGACGACGGGGAGGCCCTGGCGGACGAGTTCGGTGACGACGGGGTCGTGGTCGGAGGGGTCGATGACGACGGTGCCGTCGAGGGCGACGTTCGACCAGACGTCATGGCGTGAGGTGGCGGGGAGAATGACGAGGGCGTAGCCGCGGGCGAGCGCGGCGGAGGTCGCGGCTCGCGCCATTTCGGCGAAGTACGCGAACTCTGTGAAGGTGAAAGGTTCATCCCCGTACGTGGTCACGGTCAGGCCGATCAAGCCCGACTTTCCGGTACGGAGCGTTCGGGCCGCGGCGGAGGGCCGGTAGCCCAGCCGGTCGGCGACCTCGCGGACATGCCGGCGGGTGGCGTCCGGGAGCCGGCCCTTGCCGTTGAGTGCGTCTGAGACAGTCGTGATGGAGACTCCGGCTGCGGCGGCCACGTCTCGGATGCCCGCCCGACTCCGCCTGCTGCCCCGGCGGGATGTCTCCGTCCGGCTCACCTGGTGCTTCCCTGCTGCTGTCATGGCGAGCCGATAGTAGGGCTCGCGTGGGCGGTTGAGCCGGTCGCATATTCACTCGTCGACAGGCACGTTTTTGCATGATCGTTTCACTCAACCACCTTGGAAATCAAGGAACTTGAGCGATCATCCCATAGCGTCTCGGGCGTGGAGACGCACAGGCCTCTCGTATGGTCGATGTTGCGAAGAGGTCTCAACTCACCACTACGGGCGATGCGCGCCACGGAGTGAGCTACCGGCGCGCGCTACGGGAGAGGGCGCCCCCTTTCCTGGCCGCTGCCGTTCGCACCGGCCGGGAATCCTCATAGGGTGAGGAGTATTCGAAGCTGCTGATGGCAACTGATGGCACGAGGAGGACCTGCGGTGAGCGAGACGAGCCCCAAGCTGCGCGCCGAGCTGGACGGCATTCCCACCTACAAGCCGGGCAAGCCCGCCGCTGCAGACGGCCCGGTCGCCTACAAACTGTCGTCCAACGAGAACCCGTATCCGCCGCTTCCGGGTGTGATGGAGAGCGTGATCGCCGCGGCGCAGGGTTTCAACCGTTATCCCGACTTGGCCTGCACCGGCCTGATGAATGAGCTGGCTGACCGCTTCGGCCTGCCTGTGACGCACCTGGCCACCGGCACCGGCTCGGTGGGCATCGCGCAGTCGCTGCTGCAGTCCACTTCTGGCCCGGGCGATGAGGTCATCTATGCCTGGCGGTCTTTCGAGGCGTACCCGATCATCACCCGGATCAGCGGGGCGACGCCGGTGCAGGTGCCGCTGACCGCCGGTGACGTGCACGATCTGGATGCGATGGCCGACGCGGTCACCGACCGGACCCGGCTGATCTTCGTCTGCAACCCCAACAACCCGACCGGCACGGTGGTGCGACGGGCGGAGCTGGAGCGGTTCCTGGACCGGGTGCCGTCGGATGTCCTGGTGGTGCTGGACGAGGCGTACCGCGAGTTCATCCGCGACGTCGATGCCCCGGACGGCATCGAGGTCTACCGCGACCGCCCCAATGTGGCGGTGCTGCGTACCTTCTCCAAGGCCTACGGCCTGGCAGGGCTGCGGGTCGGCTTCGCGATCGCCCATGAGCCGGTGGCCGCCGCGCTGCGCAAGACCGCGGTCCCCTTCGGCGTCACGCAACTCGCGCAGGACGCGGCAGTTGCCTCGCTGTGTGCCGAGGACGAGCTGCTGGGCCGGGTCGGCTCGCTGGTTGCCGAGCGCGTGCGGGTGTACGCGGGGCTCGTCGAGCAGGGCTGGACCGTGCCCGAGAGCCAGGCGAACTTCGTGTGGCTGCGGCTCGGCGACCGTACGGCCGCCTTCGCGGCGGCCTGCGAGAAGGCCGGCGTCGTGGTGCGGCCGTTCGCGGGTGAGGGCGTACGGGTCACCATCGGGGAGACCGAGGCCAACGACATCTTCCTGCACACCGCCGAGGCGTTCCACAAGGAGCTCTAGCCGGTTCAGGCCGCTGTAGGCCTCGACTGTTTCCACCCGGATCGGGTCGCCGGAGGGGACCGCCCTCGGTTCGGAACGCGACCCCTGCCCGGCTCCACCACCTTTCTTCGAAGGTTGCGGTCAGCTGCCCGGCGGGCCACGAGATACGTATCTGCATCCGCCGGGTTCAACAAGCCGTTGAAGCCATCGGGAGGCACCCCGCTCGAAGGTTCGGATTTCGCATGAGCCATAATGCTTGTGAATGTGAACGCGTTCACAAGCGCGCCCTGATCATCCCGAGATCGGTCGGATTAAAGGGGCAAAGCTGCCGCTGTGACCATGGCGATGTAAGGAGAAGACGACGTGAACCTAGCTCTGGCGCCGGAGACCCTGGCGCGATGGCAGTTCGGCATCACCACCGTCTACCACTTCCTCTTCGTCCCCCTGACGATCTCGCTTGCCGCGCTCACGGCCGGTCTGCAGACGGCCTGGGTGCGGACAGGGAAGGAGAAGTACCTCAAGGCCACGAAGTTCTGGGGCAGGCTCTTCCTGATCAACATCGCCATGGGTGTCGTCACCGGCATCGTGCAGGAGTTCCAGTTCGGCATGAACTGGTCCGACTACTCGCGCTTCGTCGGTGACATCTTCGGCGCGCCGCTCGCCTTCGAGGCGCTGATCGCGTTCTTCTTCGAGTCGACCTTCATCGGGCTGTGGATCTTCGGCTGGGACAAGCTGCCGAAGAAGATCCATCTTGCCTGCATATGGATGGTCTCGATCGGCACCATCCTCTCCGCGTACTTCATCCTGGCCGCCAACTCCTGGATGCAGCACCCCGTCGGCTACCGGATCAACGAACAGCGCGGGCGGGCCGAGCTCACCGACTTCTGGCACGTGCTGACCCAGAACACCGCGCTCACCCAGTTCTTCCACACCATGACGGCCGCTTTCCTCGTCGGCGGCGCCTTCATGGTCGGTATCGCCGCCTTCCACCTGGCGCGCAAGAAGCACATCCCGGTGATGAGGACCTCACTGCGGCTCGGGCTGATCACCGTGGTGGTCGCCGGACTGCTCACCGCGGTCAGCGGTGACCTGCTCGGCAAGGTCATGTTCAAGCAGCAGCCGATGAAGATGGCCGCTGCCGAGGCACTGTGGGACGGCGAGGCGCCGGCTCCCTTCTCGGTCTTCGCGTACGGAGACGTCGATGCCGGCCACAACAAGGTCGCCATAGAAGTGCCAGGACTATTGTCCTTCCTGGCCAACGACGACTTCGATTCGTACGTCCCCGGCATCAACGACGTCAACAAGTCCGAGCAGGAGAAGTTCGGGCCCGGCGACTACCGGCCCAACATCCCCGTCGCGTACTGGGGATTCCGCTGGATGATCGGCTTCGGCATGGCGTCCCTCACTATCGGGCTGATCGGGCTCTGGCTCACCCGCAAGAAGTTCATGCTGCCGCCTGGGCTTCGGACGGGCGAGGACGAAGTGCCGCGTCTGGTGCTCTTCAAGAACAAGGCGCTGAACCCCAAGCTCACCAAGTGGTACTGGATCGTCGCCCTCTGGACCATGCTCTTCCCGCTGATCGCCAACTCCTGGGGCTGGATCTTCACCGAGATGGGGCGTCAGCCCTGGGTCGTGTATGGCGTGCTGCGCACCCGCGACGCGGTCTCCCCCGGCGTCTCGCAGGGCGAGGTGCTCACCTCGATGGTCGTTTTCACCCTGCTCTACGCGGTGCTCGCCGTCATCGAGGTCAAGCTGTTGGTGAAGTACGTCAAGGCCGGACCGCCCGAACTCACCGAGGCCGACCTCAACCCGCCCACCAAGATCGGCGGCGACGACCGTGACGCCGACCGGCCGATGGCCTTCTCGTACTGATGCCCTGAGGAGCTGCTGAGGCATGGAACTTCACGACGTCTGGTTTGTACTCATCGCCGTCCTGTGGATCGGCTACTTCTTCCTCGAGGGCTTCGACTTCGGGGTCGGTGTCCTGACCAAGCTGCTGGCCCGGGACCGGACCGAGCGGCGGGTCCTGATCAATACCATCGGGCCCGTCTGGGACGGTAACGAGGTGTGGCTGCTGACCGCGGGTGGCGCGACCTTCGCCGCCTTCCCCGAGTGGTACGCCACTCTCTTCTCGGGCTTCTATCTGCCGCTGCTGCTCATCCTGGTCTGCCTGATTGTGCGCGGTGTCGCCTTCGAGTACCGGCACAAGCGGGATGAGGAGAGGTGGCAGACCAACTGGGAGCACGCGATCTTCTTCACTTCGCTGCTGCCGGCCGTGCTGTGGGGCGTTGCCTTCGGCAACATCGTGCGCGGAGTGAAGATCGACGGGCAGAAGGAGTACGTCGGTAACTTCTTCGACCTGTTCAACCCGTACGCGGTCCTGGGCGGGCTGGTCACACTGACCCTCTTCACCTTCCACGGTGCGGTGTTCGCCGCGCTGAAGACGGTGGGGGACATCCGGATGCGGGCCCGCGCTCAGGCGCTGAAGCTGGGGCTGCTCACCGCCGCGCTGGCGCTCGGCTTCCTGATCTGGACCCAGGTCTCGCACGGTGACGGCAGCAGCCTGGCGGCGATGATCGTCGCGGTGCTGGCGCTGGTTGGGGCTGTTGTGGCGATCAAGGCGGGCCGCGAAGGCTGGTCGTTCGCGCTGTCCGGCGTGACGATCACGGCCGCGTTCGCGATGCTGTTCCTTACGCTCTTCCCCAACGTCATGCCGTCCTCGCTCAATGAGGAGTGGAGCCTCACGGTCACCAACGCCTCGTCCAGTCCGTACACCTTGAAGATCATGACCTGGTGCGCAGGTATCGCCACGCCGCTCGTGCTGCTCTACCAGGGCTGGACGTACTGGGTGTTCCGCAAGCGGATCGGTACACAACACATCGCCGATGTTCATTAGTGGGGGATGTTTCACGTGAAACCGATCGATCCGCGTCTGCTCCGGTACGCCCGGGCCACGCGTCGCTTTCTGATCGCGGTGGTGCTCCTCGGACTTGTCGGGGCGGCGCTGGTTGTCGCCCAGGCGATGCTGATCGCCGAAGTGGTGGTGGGGGCGTTCCAGAAGGGGCTCTCCACTTCCGGCCTCGGTATGGCGCTGGCGCTACTGGCGGCGGTCGCGGTCGGCCGGGCGGTCGTCTCCTGGCTGACCGAACTCGCCGCGCACCGCGCGAGCGCGGCGGTCAAGTCGGAACTGCGCGGGCGACTGCTGGAGCGGGCCGCCGAGCTGGGTCCGGGCTGGCTGAGCCGACAGCGCACAGGCTCGCTGGTCGCGCTCGCCACCCGCGGTGTCGACGCGCTGGACGACTACTTCTCGCGCTATCTGCCGCAGTTGGGGCTCGCGGTGGTAGTGCCGGTGGCGGTGCTGGCGCGGATCGTGACCGAGGACTGGGTCTCGGCGGCGGTCATTGTGGTGACGTTGCCGTTGATTCCGCTGTTCATGGTGTTCATCGGCTGGGCCACCCAGGCGCGGATGGACAGCCAGTGGCGGCTGCTGTCCCGGCTGTCGGGGCACTTCCTGGATGTGGTCGCCGGTCTGCCGACGCTGAAGGTATTCGGGCGGGCGAAGGCGCAGGCCGAGTCGATCCGGTCCATCACCTCGCAGTACCGGCGGGCCACGCTGCGGACGCTGCGGATCGCGTTCCTCTCGTCGTTCGCGCTGGAGCTGCTGTCGACGCTCTCGGTGGCGCTGGTGGCCGTCGGCATCGGGATGCGGCTTGTGCACGGAGACTTGGATCTGTACACGGGGCTGGTGATCCTGATCCTGGCGCCCGAGGCGTATCTGCCGATCCGGCAGGTGGGGGCGCAGTATCACGCGGCGGCCGAGGGGCTTTCGGCCGCGGAGGAGATCTTCCGGGTACTGGAGACCGAGCCGCGGGCGGGCGGTGCGGGGGAGCCGGGCACGCTGCGGCTGGAGTTGGACCGCGTGACCGTCCGTCATGCGGGGCGCAGTGAGGCGTCGCTGGACGCGGCTTCGCTGGTGGTGGAGCCCGGCGAGACGGTCGCGCTGGTCGGGCCGAGCGGGACTGGTAAGTCGACGCTGCTGGATGTACTGCTGGGGTTCGTGGCGCCGGCCGAGGGGCGGGTGCGGGTCGGCGGCTCGGATCTGGCGAGCCTCGACCTGGACCGGTGGCGGGAGCAGATCGCCTGGGTGCCGCAGCGCCCGTATCTCCTCGCGGGGACGGTCGCGGAGAACGTACGGCTGGCGCGGCCGGACGCCGATGACACGGCGGTGCGGGACGCGCTGCGGGACGCCGGGGCGTACGACTTCGTGACCGCACTCCCCCAGGGTGTGGACACGCTGCTCGGGG
This sequence comes from Streptomyces sp. NPDC000880, assembly GCF_053599675.1. Lineage (NCBI taxonomy): Bacteria > Bacillati > Actinomycetota > Actinomycetes > Kitasatosporales > Streptomycetaceae > Streptomyces > Streptomyces sp. NPDC000880. Next base: position 37,832 of record NZ_JBSFMS010000012.1, read on the forward strand.
AGGACGGCGCGGGGATCTCGGCCGGTCAGCGGCAACGGCTCGCGCTGGCCCGGGCGTTCCTCGCGGACCGGCCGCTGCTGCTGCTCGACGAGCCGACGGCGGCGCTGGACGGGGAGACGGAGGCGGGCATCGTCGACGCAGTACGGCGGCTGGCGGAGGGGCGGACGGTGCTGCTGGTGGTCCACCGCCCGGCGCTGCTGGCCGTGGCGGACAGGGTGATGGAGCTGCGGCCGTCTGTGAGCGTCGAGGTGTACGGCTCCGCCGGGGATGGCCGCCGCGCCGGGGTGGAGGATTTCACCGCCCGCCCGCCCCTGAAGGAAGGGGAACCAGAGGGTTCCCCGGCCCCCTCCGGGCTGCCACGCCCATCGGCGTCGCCGGACGGCGTGGGAGGCGGCTCTGTCGAGGGGCTGCGTCCGTCGGCTGGGCTGGACGGTGTCAGGGAGCCGCGTCTCTCCGGGTCCGTCTTGGCTGCCCTCGCGCGGGTGCGGGGGATGGCCGGGGAGCTGCGGGGGCGCTTCGCGCTCGGGCTGCTGCTCGGCAGCCTCGCTCTGGGGTCCGCTGTGGGGCTCATGGCCGTATCCGGCTGGCTCATCTCGCGCGCCTCCGAGCAGCCGCCGGTTCTCTATCTGATGGTGGCTGTGACGGCGACCCGGGCCTTCGGCATCGGGCGGGCCGTCTTCCGGTACGCCGAGCGGCTCGTCTCGCACGATGCCGTGCTGCGGATGCTCGCCGAGCTGCGGGTCGCCGTCTACCGCAGGCTGGAGCGGATCGCGCCCGCCGGGCTGCGGCAGACCCGGCGCGGCGATCTGCTGTCCCGGCTCGTTGCCGATGTGGACGCTCTGCAGGACTACTGGCTGCGTTGGCTGCTGCCCGCGGGCGTGGCCGTCGTCGTGGGAGCAGGGTCCGTCGGCTTCACGGCGTGGCTGCTGCCCGAGGCCGGGGCGGTGCTCGCCGTCGGCCTGCTCGTTGCCGGGGTGGCCGTCCCGCTGATCAGCGGGGCCTGCGCACGGCGGGCCGAGCGGCAACTCGCCCCTGAGCGCGGGGCGCTGGCCACTCAAGTCGTCGACCTCCTGCGCGGGACCGCCGAACTGACCGTCGCCGGAGCGCTGAAGGGCCGGCTGGACAGGACGCGGGAGGCCGACCAGCGGCTGACCCGGATCGCCTCGCAGGGCGCCGCTGCCACCGCGCTCGGCGGTGGGCTCTCCGCGCTGGCCTGTGGGCTGACCGTCGTGTGCGCCGCGTTCGCCGGGATGCAGGCGGTGCGTGACGGACGGCTCGACGGGGTGTCTCTGGCGGCCGTTGTGCTCACTCCGCTTGCTGCGTTCGAGGCGGTCACCGGACTTCCACTGGCAGTGCAGTACCGGCAGCGGGTCAAGCGGAGCGCCGAGCGGGTGTACGAGGTGCTGGACGCACCCGTCCCCGTACCCGAACCGGAGTCGCCACTCACCCCGCCCGGGACAGCGTTCCCGCTTGAAGTGCGGGGCCTTCGGGCTCGGCACGCCGGGCAGGAGCGGGACGCACTCGACGGCGTCGATCTGGCACTGACCGCAGGGAAGCGCATCGCCGTCGTCGGGACCTCGGGGTCGGGCAAGACCACCCTTGCGCAGGTGCTGCTCCGTTTCCTGGATGTCAGGGAGGGGACGTACACGATCGGCGGCGTGCAGGCGGCCGCGCTCGACGGGGACGCGGTCCGCCGGTTCGTCGGGCTGTGTGCGCAGGACGCACATCTCTTCGACAGTTCCGTACGGGAGAATCTCAGGCTCGCGCGTACGGAGGCGACGGAGGACGACCTCAGGCAGGCGCTGGGCAGGGCGAGGCTGCTGGAGTGGGTCGACGCGCTGCCCGGCGGCCTCGACACCCTCGTCGGCGAGCACGGCGCGCAGCTCTCCGGCGGTCAGCGGCAGCGGCTGGCGCTGGCCCGCGCGCTCCTCGCCGACTTCCCTGTACTCGTACTCGACGAGCCCGCCGAGCATCTCGACCTGGCGACGGCGGACGCGCTGACGGCGGATCTGCTTAACGCGACCGAGGGCCGGACGACGCTGCTGATCACGCACCGGCTGCAAGGGCTGGATACCGTCGACGAGGTCGTCGTCCTGGAGGCGGGGCGGACCGTGCAACGCGGTTCCTACGCCGAGCTCGCCGCGGCCGAGGGTCCGCTGCGGCGGATGCTGGAGCGCGAGCGGGCGGCGGACCTGCTCGGTACCCGGCCCTCCGGATGACCGAGCTGCTGGAAGCCATGCGTTCCGTCGGCACCGGCCTTGAGCTGCACTCCATCCTCGACCGGATCTGCGAGAGCCACCTTCGCGCTCCAACAGGGAGCTGAGCACCCTCCGGGCTGCGCGCAATCCGGCGCGGCGGGCGGAGTCGCTGGGCGGGGCGAGCCCTGCGGCCCGGGGATCCGGGAGGACGGCGGGGGTACGACGGTGTCCTGGAAGGCTCCGGTCTAGTCCGGACGGCGGCGGGAAATCCCGGACTTGGGCGGGAAACTGGGCCAGGTGGCGGTACGACACCTCACGGGTACCAGGAATCGCCGCGGCTCCGGGCGATTATCCGAGGATGCGCTTGAGACACCGCGACCTGCTGCTGCTCGTCCCGGTTCTGCTGTGCGCGCTCCTTGGCCCGAGCGCGCCCGAGGCCATGGCGTCCGACGGGCCGCAAGCCAGCACCAGCGCCGAGGTGGCGCAGCTGTTCGAGGACGCGGCGAAGGCCACCGCGACCTACGAGCAGGGCAGGCGGAGGGCCGAGGTACAGCGCGACAGGGCGGACGGGCTGCAAATGCAGCTGAACGAGCAACGGGATGAACTCGAAACGATCCGCGACGAGGTGGGCAGCGTCGCCCGCGCTCAGTACCGCACCGGCGGGACGCTCGCGCTCACTGCGCAGCTGCTGCTCGCCAGGAACCCCGACGAACTGCTCCGCGGACGGCGGCTGGCCTGGCAGGCGGGGCTGGCCGTGAACCGGTTGCTCGGCCGGGCCGGGCAGGCCAACCGGAAGCTCACCCTGGTCGAGGGGAAGGCCCGGGCCGCCCGGCGCGAGCTCGAAGCCCGCGAGGCGCAGCTGGCGACGATCAAGCGGTCCATCGAAGCGAAGCTGGAGGCCGCGCAGTGGAAGCTGCAGGCTGAGGCGGACCGCAGCGTAGCGGCAGGCACGTGCTCGGGCGCCGTAAAGCTCGGCCGCAGCGGGGGCAAGCCGCCGCGGGGTGCGGCGTGGGTGGCGCCGGTGGAGCAGTACGAACTGTCCGCCGGGTTCAACAGTGCCGGTGAGCGCTGGGCGAAGCGGCACACCGGCCAGGACTTCGCGGTCGGCATCGGGACCCCGGTGCGGTCGATCGGGGCGGGCCGGGTGATCTCGGTTTCCTGCGGCGGCGGCTTCGGAATCGAGATCGTCGTGCAGCACCCGGGCGGCTACTTCTCGCAGTACGCGCATCTGGCGGCGGTCACCGTCGACCAGGGCGATCGGGTACGTACCGGGCAGTGGATCGGGCAGACCGGCACCACGGGCAACTCGACGGGGCCGCACCTGCATTTCGAGGTGCGGCTCACGCCGTATCTGGGGTCCGGGGTGGATCCGGTGGCCTGGCTGAGCGAGCGCGGCGTCTGGCTCTAGCAGGACGCTGCTAAACCTTCTTGAGGATCTGCTCGATGACGACCGCCACGCCGTCCTCATTGTTGGCGACAGTCCGGCCGGAGGCCGCGGCGATCACGTCCGGATGCGCGTTGCCCATCGCGTACGAGGTCCCGGCCCAGGTCAGCATCTCCACATCGTTGGGCATGTCCCCGAAGGCGACGACCTCGTCGGCGGAGATCCCGCGCTGGGCGCAGCAGAGTGCCAGCGTGCTGGCCTTGCTCACGCCCAGGCCGCTGACCTCGAGCAGCGCGGTCGGGCTGGAGCGGGTGAAGGACGCGAGCTCGCCGGCGGCCGTACGGGCCAGGGTGAGGAAGCCGTCGGGCGTCAGCTCGGGATGGTGGGCCAGCAGCTTGATCACCGGGGCGCCGGCCTCGGGATGGTCCTCGTCGAGCAGCTTTTCGGCGATGGCGACGGTCGCGCCGGGGTCGAGATGGAACGGCGGATAGTCCGGCTCGTAGTGGATGCCGGTGGTCAGCTCGACCGCGAAGGAGGTGCCGGGTGCGGCGTCGCGCAGGGCTCGTACGACATCGAGGGCGATGCCCCTCTCGAGAGCACGGACCTCCAGCAGCTTCCCGCCGGCGTGCAGATCCACGACGGCCGCGCCATTGGCGCAGATGGCCAGCCCATGGCCGTGGACATGGTCGCTGACGACGTCCATCCAGCGGGATGGCCGTCCGGTGACGAAGAAGACCTCGATTCCCGCCTTTTCGGCGGCGGCGAGGGCGGCGATCGTACGGTCCGAGACGGATTTGTCGTCGCGTAGCAGAGTGCCGTCCAGATCAGTGGCGATCAGCCGGGTGGCAGCGGGCAGCGGGCGGGGATCGGTAGCGGAGGTCACACAGCCATTCTCCCGTACGCGGGCGCACGGGCGTGCGACAGGGCGCACATTTGAGTGTGCACGCGGACTCCGGGGCCACGTACGCTCGATGCATTGAGTACCGTGATCCTTCCTGTCCGCCCTTGGCACAACGGCGGCCGCGACGAGTGGCTCCGAGCCGAGCAGCTCGGCTTCCACACCGCCTACACCTACGACCATCTGTCGTGGCGGTCCTTCCGCGACGGGCCGTGGTACGGCGCGGTCCCGACGCTGACCGCCGCGGTCGCTGCCACCGAGCGGCTGCGCCTCGGCACCCTGGTCACGTCAGTCAAGACTTTTTCACCCATCACGCGCTGACCTGCGGAAACGCGGCAAGGGTGCAGGAAGGGCCGACGTGGGCGCTCAGATCGGCTCGAGGGCGATGCGGGGGTGGCACAGTCGGCGCAGATCATCGGTATCGCTCGTGATGACAGTGACGTCGCCGTGCTCCAAATGAGCCGTAGCCGCGAGCATCGCATCGATGGCGTACTTGTGGCCGTGCAGGCTTTCGGCGGCGAGCAGTCTGCTGGCCGCACGTGCGATCTCCTCTGTGACGGGGCGCACCTTGCTCAGGGAGACCGCATGGTCGAACGCCGCCTGCGGCACCTTCGGGTCGCGTGCCTCCACCAGCGTCGCCGCGCTCGTCACGACGAGCAGGTCCAGGCTGCGGGCGACGTCCAGCCATACGGTCATGTCGCGGTGCCGCCAGGAGAGCTTGGAGAGGGCCTCGCTGTCGAGAACGAGAGTCCCACTCATGCAGCGTCCGCTGGAGCGGAGTCGCCGCGGTGAGCAGCGTGGTGGGCGCGGATGCGCTCGGCCTTGGCCGACACCTCGGCCGGGTCGACAGGGCCGTGCTCCGCTTCAGCGGCGGCGATGTACTCGTCGATGGCCTCGCGCTGGAGCTGCCGCTGTACAGCCTCCTCGATATAGGAGGAGACGCCCTGTTTGCCGGCGCGTGCGCGAATCGCCTCCAAGGTCTCGGCGCGCAGGGAGATGCTGGTGACTCGGGTCTTACCAGGGCGGGGAGTGTCCATATATGAAGTGTAGTACATGACCTGTTAACTCGCTAGCGCTCTAAGCGCGAAAGCTCGGTCGCCGGTTTGAGAGCCCTCTGAGAGTCGCACCGAGGGTGGGGTCGAGCTTGGCCCCGATTGCTTCGAGGACCGCGACAGCCCGCGACAGCCCGCGATGGCCGGGATCGGACCGCAGGTGCGGGGTCGGCTCGGTCAGCCGCCCCGCAAGCCACCTCTCCGGGGGCGGTGGCTCATCCAACGCGTGGTCGGGCTTGCGCGGCAGCCGCCGTGCCCTCGTGAACGGTGGGCTACCGGCGGCCGGCGGCGAGCCCACTGAGGCGGTCGCCGATCACGGAGACGCCCGGACGTGGCTCCTTCTCGTAGTACCCGGGCTTGCGTCGGCGCAGCAGTGCCTCGCCGTGCTCGATCCAGGTGAATCCGGGCTTCCGCAGGAGCTTCCGGAACACCACGTCGGTTGTCTCCGGGTGGGCGGCGGCCAGTCGGCGGATCGGCAGTGGCGTGATCGACTCCTCGCGCAGGTACGTGCGGAGCAGATCTTGGTGCTGCCTGCGGCCTGCGAGGGCGGGGTCCGCAAAGAGGTCCCGCAGCATCCCGTAGTCCGCGTAGAAGTTCATCCCCTCGACCTGGTCGTAGATGATGCCGATGGTGTTTGAGTCCGCCAGCTCTCGTGGCAGTTCGAAGAAGGGTAGGTCCAGGCCGGGGAGTCGTCTGCCCCGGGCGCGGCTGGGCTGTCCGGCGACGGCGGCCTCCTGGCGGTGGCGGTAGTAGGCGTTGAGGCGGGTCTCTGCTTCGGCAGGCGGAAGGACCAGTTCGTCGCCGCCGCAGAACTCGACGAACGCGGCCCGGTCCTCCCGCATCCGCTGCCATCCCTGCTCGATCTTCTCGGGGTTGCGGAAGACGAGCTCGGGCTGGCTGGTGGCCAGTTCGAGCGCCGCCTGGGCGATCTCGGTGGCGCTGGACCTGGGGTAGTACGACATCGCCCCGGATACCAGCCACGCCCCGTCGGCCGAGTGAACGGGTACCAGGCAGGTGTGGAGGAATCCTCCCTTGGACACTCCACGGAACGCCGGCCGCCCGACATTCGAGTACGTGCGGTACTCCAGGTCGTCGACCAGGTTCAGCAGGACGACGGCATCCCCTTCCTTGCGCTCTATCTCGAAGATGCCCTCGACCGGGTCACGCCAGCCGAGCAGCATCTCCCGGTCGGCCGCGGTCAAGTCCTTCCGCTCGGCGACGAACCGGTCCACCACGGTCGAACCGTCCGGCAGGCGGTACCGCAGGATGAAGTGGTCTGTGATCCGGATCGCCGCGCCCTCGTCCAACTGCTGCTCAGGCCCTGCGGCCTCCAGCAGGAGGGGCGTCAACCACCGGTCGAAGCGGGCGCTCTGCGCGAAGGCGACCAGCTGCCCTTTCAACTCGGCACTGCGCTCGATGAGGTCGGTCAGCGACGGTTCACCGGCGCCCTGATGTGCGCGCTGTACGGCGTCAGCCACGTTCAGCCCTTCCATACAGGCCAGTTCCGCGTGAAGTGTCGTGAAGTGTGAGGTGCCTGGCCTCAACCGGCCCAGTGACGGTACGCGTCGATCCACTCCGTGCCCTCGGGCGCTGGGCTGGGCAACGGCAGCTCCAGGATTCCGACCGACTGCCGGATGCCGCCGCGAGTGCACAGGGCGACGATCCTGCCGTCCGGCGTGAGGTCGACGCCCCGCACGGTTACCTCGACGCCGAGAACCGCGGTGGTGAAGGGCACGTCGATGTGCTCCTCAAGCATGGTGAACAGACCGGTCAGCTGTTCGTCCTCGTTGTAGGCGTCGACAGTCGCCTCTTCGATCATGGTCTCGAGTTCGGCCTTGCCCAACGTTCCCATGGAGCAACACTAGCCAGGTACTCCGCACATGGGGGAATCGCTTCGCGAGGCTTGTGTCAAGCGATGTTGAACCGGTCAGTACCAGTCAACATCAGGGACACCTTGCCCAACGACCGATCCCCGAAGTGGTGTTGACTCAGCCGCGATTCGATCCGCGATCATGGCCGATATACCCACACGAGCTACGGAGGACGGGACTAGCGACCATCGGGGAGACGCCGGGCTGCTTCCGGCACCTACTCCGCCTGGACCGCCGTGGTAGCCGGCAGCCCGCGTATCGTCTGCGGCATGCGTCTGAGCACGGTGATCCTCCCCATCCACCGGTGGGGCGAGGGACAGAAGACCTGGCGGCGGGCCGAGGAACTCGGGTTCCATGCCGCATACACGTACGACCACCTGTCCTGGCGGAGCTTCCGGGACGGGCCGTGGTTCGGCGCGGTCCCCACACTTACGGCCGCTGCGGCGGTGACACAGAGTATGCGATTGGGTACCCTCGTCACGTCGCCGAACTTCCGGCACCCGGTGACCCTCGCCAAGGACCTGATCTCCCTCGACGACATCTCCGGCGGACGGATCACGCTGGGCATCGGCGCGGGTGGCATGGGCTTCGACGCGACGGCGCTGGGTCAGGAGGCATGGACACCGCGTGAACGGGCCGATCGATTCGCAGAGTTCGTACCGCTGCTCGACCGGCTGCTGACCGAGGACTCCGTGACCTCCGAGGGGACCTTCTACTCGGCGGTCGAGGCCCGTAACGTCCCTGGCTGTGTGCAGCGGCCCAGGCTGCCCTTCGCCGTCGCGGCCACCGGGCCGCGCGGGCTGAAGCTCGCGGCGAAGCACGGGCAGGCGTGGGTGACCACCGGCGATCCGAAGCTGTTCGAGACGGGCACGCCCGAGCAGTCCGTCGAGGCGATCCGCGGGCAGATCGAGAAGCTCGGCAAGGCATGTGCGGAGATCGGCAGGGATGTGGACGAGCTCGACAAGATCCTGCTCACCGGCTTCACACCGGAACCCGGCCGCGTGCTGGAGTCCCTCGACGCCTTTGTGGACTTCGCGGGCAAGCACTTCGACCTCGGCTTCACGGAGATCGTGGTCCATGCCCCGATCCCCGACTCGGATTTCGCCGCGGACCAGGCGGTCTTCGAGCAGATCGCGACGGAGGGCCTCGCCCAGCTGACCTGCTGAACCGGGCCTCGTAGGGGCGACGGCCTCATGATGTCCACCCTTGGCGGTGGCCTACGCGCCGGGGAAGCGCAGAAACTCCGGCGGAACGGCGTCGGTGAGCCAGACGCCGTTGGTGCTGACGTGGAAGAGGTGGCCCGCCCGATGCATCGCTCCGGCGTGTACGGAGAGGACGACGGGGCGGCCGCGGCGGGCGCCGACGCGGGTTGCGGTGTCGCGGTCGGGCGAGAGATGGACATGGTGGCGCTTCATCGGGCGCAGGCCTTCGGCGCGGATTGCCTCCAGGCTGCGGGCGACGGTGCCGTGGTAGAGGTACGCGGGCGGCTCGGCCGGGGGGAGGTCCAGGTCGACCTCGACGGTGTGGCCCTGATTGGCGCGGATGCGCGTGCCGTCGATCGTGAAGCGTTGCTTGTCGTTGACGGCGACGACATGGTCGAGCTCGGCGCGGCTGAACAGGAAGCCGTGCGCGGCCGCGGCCCGCATCAGCTCGTCGACCGCCACCCAGCCGTTCTCGTCGAGGGTGATGCCGAGACGGTCTGGCTGGTGCCGCAGATGCTTCGAGAGGTACTTCGACACCTTCACGGTGCGTTGTTCATCGGGTCTTGCGTTCATGCCGTCAGCGTGCCCGTCGGCTCGGTCCGGCGCCACCAAAAAAATCGCATTGCAGGTTTGATCCACAGCCAACTGTAGTTATCCACAAGGGAATTGGCGTTTCTGTGGACAACGCAGCGCCGATTTAAGCTCTTTGGCCAAATTGCCTGGAATCGCCATTCTTTGAAGTCAGGGCATCCAAAGTCCTGGCCTGCACCTCTCGTTCGGTCGCGGCCGCGATAAAAGCGGCCACGTTCTCCTGACCAACCAGGCGGTGCACCGCCCGGATTGTCTCCGGCGGCAGAGTCACCGGGCCTGGCTCACTGTCCACCGGCGGCGGCCCCTGCGCACCCAGGTGCTGTTGAAGATGCCGGGTGGCGAACGTCCGCATCGCCCGCGCCAGTTCGGCGTCGACCGTCTGCTGCGCGAGCGGCCGCAGCAGCCGGACCAGCGACGCTGTCTCGGCCGCATCCGCGTCTGTCGGCGGCCGGTGGCCCAAGTAGCGGGCGAAGGCATGCTCGGTGGTGAACTCGAGGAAATGGGAAGCTATGTGCTCCACCTGCCCGCGAAGTTCCCGCAGATGACCGGAGATTGCCGTGAGTGGCACTCCCGCCGCGTACAACTCGGCCGCCACCGCGAGCTCTTGGGGGCTGGGCACCAGGAATTCGCCGTCATGTCCCGGGATCCGCTCCAGCACACCGAGGTCCACCGCCTCCGCGACCGCCGCATCGTCCGGCTTCCCGCCGAACTTTTTGTCCAGCTCGGCGCGGGTGATCCGGGCCGGCTTCTCGTCCGTCCACGGCCCTTGTACCTCGGCGACCAGGCCGAGCAACCCCGCCGAGCCCGCGCCCGGCGTCCCAGGCCTCCAGCAGCTCCTTGATCGAGGCCAGGGTGTAGCCGCGGTCGAGCAGGTCAGCGATCTGCCGCAGCCGCGCGAGGTGGGTGGAGCCGTACACATTGGCCCGCCCGCGCCGCTCCGGCTTCGGCAGCAGTCCGCGGTCCTGGTAGGCGCGGATCGTGCGGACGGTGGCGTCGCTGTGGTGCGCCAGATCCTCGATCCGGCACTCGGCTACTGACTGCTCGGACAAGCCTGGTCCCTCCATGACAGCTCGATGACAGGCCGCCTACGACAAGGCGGCGCGGCCCACCGCCCTCGCCGCGGCGCGGGCCGGGGCGACGTCGCGAGACAGTCGATGGCCTTGCGCGGCGAGCCCTCCTGCGAGGGATGGGTGGCGGTGGGCTCGTCCGGTCACCAGGACGAGCTGCCCCCCGGCCGCTCGGCATACGGGCCGCGGGCCACGGTCTCCCGCGCGGCCACCCCGGCCGCGCTGTCCTCGTTGGCCACGACGAACTCGCCGATCCAGGCCGACAGCTGGTCCGGCCTGGTACGCGGCACCCAGTGCTTGGCGGGCAGCGAGCGGCGGGTCAACCGCGGTGCCCACTCGCCCAGTTCGTCGTAGAGCCGCTCGGACAGGAAGATGTCACCCGTCGGCGTGATCAGCTGGACCGGAGCCTGGGCGTACGCGTCGGAGCGCGGGCGGCGCAGCCGCGCGCGGACGTTGTCGCGGTAGAGCCACGCGCCGTGCGCCGCGTCCTGCGGAAGCGAGGGCGTGGGGTAGTCACCGCCGGGCACCTTCTCCAGCCGCTGCAGGATCCGGGGCCACTGCTTGCCCAGCGGCCCGCGCCAGGCGAGCTCCGGCAGCACCGGCGTATGCAGCATGTACACGTACCAGGACTTGGCGCCCTGGCCGAGCAGCTGGCCGACCCTGCGGGGCGTGGGCCGGCTCATCCGCTTCTTGATCCAGTGGCCGAAGTGGTCCAGGGACGGTCCTGACATCGAGGTGAAGGAGGCGATCCGGCCCTCGGTACGCTTCACGGTCACGAACTCCCAGGACTGCACCGAGCCCCAGTCGTGGCCGACCAGATGCACCGGCCTGTCCGGACTCACCGCGTCCGCGACAGCCAGGAAGTCGTCTGTCAGCTTCTCCAGGGTGAAGCCGCCGCGCAGTGGCGTCGGCGCGGTCGAGCGGCCGTGCCCCCGGACGTCGTACAGCACCACATGGAAGCGGTCAGCGAGCCGCTCGGCGACCTCCGACCACACCTCCTTGCTGTCCGGATAGCCGTGCACGAACAGCACGGTCGGCTGCGTCGCGTCGCCCAGCTCCGCGACGCAGAGCTCGATTCCGCCCGTACGGACCCAGCGCTCCCGCGCCCCCTTGAGACTCACGCCGACTCCTCCTCATTGCATCCGAGGTGCGGCTCGACCGCCCACAGCCCCGCCGGGGCGGTCACCCCGCGCTCGGTCACCCCGGGCTTGAGCTGCGCCGCGACCGCCTCCGCGCATTCGTGCGCCAGGCGCTGCACTTCTCTGAACCCCCGCGGTTCCGCGGTCAGCTCACTTGCCACTGCTGATGTCATGCCACCCGCCCGTCCGTCCGTCCCGAATGCGGTACGTAGCCGTAAGGTGACACTGATGAATGTGAGAATGATCGGCGGCCGCGTCAAGGGTCGTGCATAGCCTGTGGACAACCGACCTGTGGACAACTGGCCTGTGGCCCTACCGACCTTTGGCCTACCGGCCTTCGGACAACCGGCCTTCGGACACCCGCGCCGCTGTTCACTTTCGTCGCTGCCCCCTACGGGTCCGTACCTCTCGAGTCGGACACCGATCCAGCCGCCAGGGCTGACGCCCCGTGTGTCGTGCGCCACTACCTTCGAAATGTGACTGTGATCGCGACCGAAAGCCTGAGCAAGCGGTTCCCCAGGGTGACCGCGCTTGACCGGCTCTCCTTGGACATCGGACCCGGTGTGACCGGACTGGTGGGCGCCAACGGAGCCGGCAAGTCCACGTTGATCAAGATCCTGCTGGGTCTGTCCCCCGCCACGGAAGGCCGGGCCGCGGTGCTCGGCCTCGACGTCGCCACGAGCGGCGCCGCCATCCGCGAACAGGTGGGGTACATGCCCGAGCATGACTGCCTGCCGCCCGACGTCTCGGCCACCGAGTTCGTCGTCCACATGGCGCGCATGTCCGGGCTGCCGCCGACGGCCGCCCGCGAGCGCACCGCGGACACCCTGCGCCATGTCGGCCTCTACGAGGAGCGGTACCGCCCCATCGGCGGCTACTCGACAGGCATGAAGCAGCGCGTCAAACTCGCGCAGGCCCTCGTCCACGACCCGAAGCTGGTCCTCCTGGACGAGCCGACCAACGGTCTCGACCCGGTGGGCCGCGACGAGATGCTGGGCCTGATCCGCCGCGTCCACACCGACTTCGGCATCTCGGTCCTGGTCACCTCGCACCTCCTCGGCGAGCTCGAGCGCACCTGTGACCATGTCGTCGTCATCGACGGCGGCGCCCTGCTGCGCTCCAGCTCCACCAGCGACTTCACCCAGATCACCACGACCCTCGCGGTCGAGGTCACCGACACGGACACGCATCCCGACGGCACCGCCGTGCTCCGTAAAGCACTTGCCGCCGCCGGAATCACGCTCCACGCGCGCGTGGAGGACGGTCTGCCCGGCGCAGGCCACATCCTGCTCATCGAGGCGACGGGCGAGGAGACGTACGACGTCGTACGCGACACCGTCGCCGGGCTCGGCCTCGGACTCGTACGGATGGAACAGCGCCGCCACCACATCGCGGAAGTCTTCCGTCGGGAGGCAGCGGAACAGCCCATGGAGGTGCAGGCGCGATGAGCATCGAGACCACCGGGATCCAGAAGGACACCACCCGGATCCACAACATCGGGTACCGGAACTACGAAGGTCCGCGGCTCGGCCGCGCGTACGCGCGCCGCTCCCTCTACTCGCAGTCGCTGCGCGGCGCCTACGGACTTGGCCGCTCGGCCAAGTCCAAGGTGCTGCCGATGATCCTCTTCGCGGTGATGTGCCTGCCCGCGGCGATCATCGTCGCGGTCGCCGTCGCCACGAAGCTCAGCAACCTCCCCCTCGACTACACCCGCTACGCGATCGTCACCCAGGCGATCATTGGCCTCTTCCTGGCCGGGCAGGCCCCGCAGTCCGTCTCCCGCGATCTGCGCTTCAAGACGGTGCCGCTGTACTTCTCGCGCCCGATCGAGCGCATCGACTACGTCCTGGCCAAGTACGGCGCGATGGCCTCAGCGCTGTTCGTACTCACCGCGGCGCCGCTGGTCATCCTCTACATCGGCTCGCTGCTCGCCAAGATGGACTTCGCGGACCAGACGAAGGGCTTCGCGCAGGGCATGGTTTCCGTGGCGCTCCTCTCCGTACTCTTCGGCGGCCTCGGCCTGGTGATTGCCGCGCTCACGCCGCGCCGCGGCTTCGGCGTCGCCGCCGTGATCGCGACGCTGACCATCACGTACGGCGCCGTCTCCACCCTCCAGGCGATCGCATGGGAGACCGGATCGCCCGGAGTGATCAAGTGGCTCGGCCTCTTCTCTCCGGTCACGCTCATCGACGGCGTACAGACCGCATTCCTTGGAGCGACCTCCGCCTTCCCGGGCGAGGCGGGACCTGGAGCCGGTGCGGGCGTGGCCTATCTGCTCGTCGTTCTCGCGCTCGTCCTCGGCTCGTACGCCGTACTGATGCGCCGTTACCGAAAGGTCGGGCTGTGACCACCATCAACATCGAGCACACCTCACGGTGGTTCGGGAATGTCGTGGCCGTCAACGACGTGACCATGACGATCGGGCCGGGCGTCACCGGTCTGCTCGGCCCCAACGGCGCCGGAAAGTCCACGCTCATCAACATGATGGGTGGTTTCCTCGCCCCTTCGACGGGAAGCGCCACGCTCGACGGTCGGACGATCTGGCGCAATGAGTCCGTCTACCGGCAGATCGGCGTCGTACCGGAGCGGGAAGCGATGTACGACTTCCTCACCGGCCGCGAATTCGTCGTCGCCAACGCCGAGTTGCACGACCTGGGCGCCAAGGAGGCCCAGCGCGGGCTGGCCACGGTCGAGATGGAGTACGCGCAGGACCGCAAGATCGCGACGTACAGCAAGGGTATGCGGCAGCGCGTGAAGATGGCATCGGCGCTGGTGCACGAGCCGTCTGTGCTGCTGCTCGACGAGCCCTTCAACGGCATGGACCCGCGCCAGCGGATGCAGCTGATGGACCTGCTGCGCCGAATGGGCGGCGAAGGCCGTACGGTCCTCTTCTCCTCCCACATCCTGGAGGAGGTCGAGCAACTCGCCTCCCACATCGAGGTGATCGTGGCCGGCCGGCATGCCGCCTCAGGCGACTTCCGCAAGATCCGCCGGTTGATGACGGACCGGCCGCACCGCTATCTCGTACGGTCCAGCGACGATCGGGCGCTCGCCGCGGCCCTGATCGCCGACCCGTCGACGGCGGGCATCGAGGTCGACCTGGCCGAGGGTGCATTGCGCATCCAGGCCGTCGACTTCGGCCGGTTCACCGAACTGCTGCCGCGGGTCGCCCGCGAGCACTCCATCCGGCTGCTCACGGTCTCCCCCTCGGACGAGTCCCTCGAGTCGGTCTTCTCCTACCTCGTAGCGGCCTGAAAGGAGCTGTGACGCAGATGTACAACCCCACAGTCGCCCGGCTCACCTATCGGGCCGTGCTCGGCAGGCGCCGGGCAGCGATCCTGTTCGTACTTCCCGGACTGCTGCTGCTCATCGCGGTGGCGGTACGGAGCTTCAACGGCGTGGACGACCAGGTCGCCGCGGATGTTCTGGGCGGGTTCGCCATCGCCACGATGGTGCCGCTGATCGGCGTTGTCGCGGGCACCGGGTCGATCGGGCCCGAGATCGACGACGGGTCGATCGTCTATCTGCTGGCCAAGCCGGTGAAGCGGCCGACGATCATCGTCACGAAACTGGTCGTGGCCATCGCGATCACGATGGCTTTCTCGGCGGTGCCCACGCTGATCGCCGGATTCATCCTGAACGGCAACGGCCAGCAGGTCGCGGTGGCGTACACCGTGGCGGCGCTCGTCGCTTCGATCGCGTACAGCGCGCTGTTCCTGCTGCTCGGGACGGTCAGCCGGCATGCGGTGGTGATCGGACTCGTCTACGCGCTGGTGTGGGAGACGCTGTTCGGCAGCCTGGTGCCGGGGGCGCGCACGCTGAGCGTCCAGCAGTGGTCGCTGTCGCTCGCCGAGAAGATCGGCGGGGAGGGCCTGATCGGCTCGGACGTGGGGCTGCCGCTGGCGGTGGCGCTGCTGGCGGGGGTCACGGTGGTGGCGACGTGGTACGCGGGCCAGAAGCTGAGGGTGCTGAAGCTCGCCGGGGAGGAGTGAGGCGGCAGGGTCCGTTCTCGTCTCTTGGGTGTCAACCCCTGTCCGGTGGGCGGGGGTTGACGCATATCCGCGTAACTGTACGTTTATCGACTCGTTGTCCACTGTGCGTGGAGGCAACTGGAGTTCGTAGCGACGAGAGTTCGTGAAACTGGGGATTGCCGGTGCCGGATCGAAAGCCGGGCCGGTCATTGGGTGAGTAGCACCGTGAGCCGACCTCCACCCCTGAAGCCCGGGGAGGAGGGCCGTCCATGATCGGTTTTGCGAACGGAAGGCATTTCCATGCCATCGGAAGTCGCCCTGCTTGAGTCGCGCGCGATGCGCGACGAGCACCAGGGGCGTGTCGAAGTCCTGGACAAGGTGAAGGCGCTTGTCATGCTCCCGGACGGAATGCATGTCACCACGGAGGGTGTCGCGCACTACTTCGAGGTCCACAGGGGCACTGTGCACAACATCGCCAGGCGTCATCGGGACGAGCTCGAAGCCAGCGGGATGATCACGCTCAAGGGCTCTGAGCTGCAGTCTTTTGAAGTGCTCAATTTGAACACTTCAAAGGAGAGTTATCCACAGGGGCGTGCGCACCTCCGGCTCTACACCCGCCGGTCCGTGCTCAACATCGCGATGCTTCTTCGCGACAGCGACATCGCCCGCTGCGTCCGCACGTACCTCCTCGACGCCGAGGAGGAAGACGGCTGGCGTCAGGGTTACGCGTCCCTCGACCGACGCGTCACCAGGGTCGAGGCGAACCTGGACACCGTCGGACAAGCGCTCCAGGAACTCGGCCCCGTGATCAACGGGATCTCGGTGCGGCTCGACCGTCTCGACCGGCGGCTCGACACCACCAATCAGGTCGTCGGGGCGATGAGCAACCGGCTCTGCGATCTCTCCGACGACATGCGGC
This sequence comes from Streptomyces sp. NPDC000880, assembly GCF_053599675.1. Classification (NCBI taxonomy): domain Bacteria; kingdom Bacillati; phylum Actinomycetota; class Actinomycetes; order Kitasatosporales; family Streptomycetaceae; genus Streptomyces; species Streptomyces sp. NPDC000880. Next base: position 54,124 of record NZ_JBSFMS010000012.1, read on the forward strand.
GGATGGAGCGCCGGATGGACCGGAGGATGGACGACTTCGCCCATCAGCTGAGGGAACTGCAGCGCGGCCAGCGGCGTAAGCGCCGTTGATCCCGGCTCGCGGTCCGCGCCTTGCCGCACTCTCCGGTCGCGGGCCGCGAGCATCTGCCCCTCCAGCCTTACGCCCAGGCGACCTCGGCCGGCCGCCCTCGTCGCAGCTCGACCTGGGCGGGATCACCACCGCCCGCGGCCAGGAACACCTCGCGCTGCTGTTCCTAGGAGTGGCCGCCGCCCTCGGCACGTACACCTTCAACCTCAATGTCGTACGAGGCGCGGGCGGGAGCACGCATCATGATCGAGAGATGGCTTGCAGCGACAGACCGTAAGGTGACCCGCTCCTCGAAAATCAGTGGCACCGAAGCGCCGCCCGGGGCACAGTAATTGAGTCGGCGCACGCCAGTGCGATCGACGCCACCGACCGGGAGAGGAGCGCGGCGATGACCGAGAGTATGAGCACGAGTCCGTCGAGCTCCCAGCAGGGCAGCGCCGGGCAGGCAGCGGAGTAGCCACCGACCACTCCGCGAAGCCGCCCGTAGGCAGCTGTCCGGGGGCGGCCGCTTCGAGCGCGTATCCGCGCGGGCCGCCCCCTCCCGGAGGATTGGCCGAGTGGTAAGGCAGCGGCTTGCTAAGCCGTGGTCGGGGCCAAAAACCCCGCGCGCGTTCGATCCGCGCATCCTCCGCAACACCGCAGCGCGTCAGCCCTGAAGCAGCTGCTCCAGCACCACCGCGATGCCATCTTGCTCGTTCGACGCCGTGATCTCGTGTGCCACGGCCTTCAGCTCCTCGTGCGCATTGGCCATCGCCACCCCGTGCGCCGCCCACCCGAACATCGGGATGTCGTTCGGCATGTCACCGAACGCGATTGTGTCCGCCGCCCGCAGCCCAAGCCGCCGCGCCGCCAGCGACAGCCCCGTCGCCTTGGTCAGCCCAAGAGGCAGGATCTCCACTATGCCCGGGCCCGCCATCACCACGTCCACCAGGCTGCCGACCGTCGCCCTGGCCACCTTCGCCAGCGCGTCGTCGTCGAGCACCGGGTGCTGGATGTAGACCTTGTTGAGCGGCGCGGACCACAGCTCGGACGGGTCCTCGAACGCCACCACCGGCAGCGGGCCCTCCTGAAGCCGGTAGCCGGCGCCGACCAGCACCTCGCCGTCGAGCCCGTCGCGACTCGCGGCCAGCGCCAGCGGGCCGACCTCCGCCTCGATCTTGGAGAGCGCAACACCGGCCAGCTGCCGGTCCAGCGTCAAGGACGTCAGCAGCCGGTGCTCGCCCGCGTGGTAGACCTGCGCGCCCTGGCCGCAGACCGCGAGGCCCTCGTACCCCAGGTCGTCCAGGATGTGGCGGGTCCACGGAACAGCGCGCCCGGTGACGATGATGTGTGCGGCGCCCGCCGCGGTGGCCGCGGCGAGGGCATCGCGCGTGCGCTGCGAGACCGTGTCGTCGCCACGCAGCAGCGTGCCGTCGAGATCTGTCGCGACGAGCCGATAGGGGAACGTCACTTGGCTACCGGCTCCAGCACTTCACGCCCGCCGAGGTACGGACGGAGCACCTCGGGCACCCGCACCGAACCGTCTGCCAGCTGGTGGTTTTCCAGGATCGCCACGATCGTGCGCGGTACGGCGCACAGCGTGCCGTTCAGCGTCGCCAGCGGCTGCACCTTCTTGCCGTCGCGCATCCGGACCGAGAGGCGGCGCGCCTGGAAGCTGTCGCAGTTCGACGCGGAGGTCAGCTCGCGGTACTTGCCCTGGGTCGGGATCCACGCCTCGCAGTCGTACTTGCGCGAGGCCGACGCACCGAGGTCGCCGGTCGCCACATCGATCACCTGGAACGGCAGCTCCAGGCCGGTCAGCCACTGCTTCTCCCAGTCCAGGAGCCGCTTGTGCTCGGCCTCCGCTTCCTCGGGAGCGACGTAGGAGAACATCTCGACCTTGTCGAACTGGTGCACCCGGAAGATTCCGCGGGTGTCCTTGCCGTACGTCCCGGCCTCGCGGCGGAAGCACGGCGAGAAGCCGGCGTACCGCAGCGGCAGCTTGTCGGCCTCGATGATCTCGTCCATGTGGTACGCGGCGAGCGGGACCTCGGAGGTGCCGACCAGGTAGTAGTCGTCCTTCTCCAGGTGGTAGACGTTCTCCGCGGCCTGGCCGAGGAAGCCGGTGCCCTCCATGGCGCGAGGGCGGACCAGCGCCGGGGTCAGCATCGGGATGAAGCCGGCCTCGGTGGCCTGCGCGATCGCGGCGTTGACGAGTGCGAGTTCGAGCAGCGCGCCAACGCCCGTCAGGTAGTAGAAGCGCGAGCCGGACACCTTGGCGCCGCGCTCGACGTCGATGGCGCCGAGCGCCTCGCCGAGCTCCAGGTGGTCCTTGGGCTCGAAGCCCTCGGCGCCGAAGTCGCGGATCGTGCCGTGCGTCTCGAGGACGACGAAGTCCTCCTCGCCGCCGACCGGAACGTCCTGATGGACGATGTTCCCCAGCTGGAGCAGCAGCCGCCTGGCCTCTTCGTCGGCTTCGTCCTGCGCGGCGTCGGCCGCCTTGACGTCGGCCTTCAGCTGCTCGGCCTTCTTCAGCAGCTCGGCGCGCTCTTCGGGAGAGGCCTTGGGGATGAGCTTGCCGAGCTGCTTCTGCTCGGAGCGCAGCTCGTCGAAGCGGAGGCCGGACGACCTGCGCCGCTCATCGGCCAAGAGCAGGGCGTCGACGAGGGCGACGTCCTCTCCACGGGCGCGCTGGGAGGCGCGAACACGGTCGGGGTCCTCACGGAGCAGGCGAAGGTCAATCACCCCACCAGGCTACCGGTGCGGACTGACGGCTCCCCACTCGATATCGCCTTGCGTGCCATTTTGCCCGTATTGCTCGAATTGCCGGAATTGAGAAGAGGCCGGTAAATCGGGTGCCGATTGAGAGGGCCAGTGTCGGTAAAGGCGATGCTACTCGCCGAAATGGGGCATGGGGCGAGGGAACGCTTTAACCCACGCCCTTCGGGGGATGGGGGCTCGAGGTCCCCTTGTCCACAGGGGATGCAGCTTCCGGCAAGGTTATCCACAGGCTGTGTGTGAGATCTGTGGACCGCGGAGAACCACGGAAAAGATCGTTTTCAGGGCTGCGTGTGAGCCGGGGGGTTCCCCGCCCAAACCCACCTCACACACTCATTCGGGTGGGAATTCCTCGCTCTAAAGAGTTGATCAATGGAATTGAGGTGACAGGGGGCACCCTGCGGTCCTGCGGTCCTGTGGGCGGAAGTGGGGCGGGTGGGCAGATTTGTCGACGATGTCGGCTTGTGTTGTCGACTTGTCCCCAGGTCGAGAAGTGCGCCTGTGGATAAGTTCTGTGGACAACGAAAATCTGCAGGTAGGACTGGGCCAGTAGCCTCCCGGGTCCTCTCAGGCGCGGCCGTTCCCCTCAGGCGCGGCCGTCCTGGCAGCGCGCCAGCCAGTCCGACGCCGCCGTGAACTCCGAGTCCGACGTCCCCGCGCGCAGCTCCCGTGCATTCCCCACCACCACACCCGCCCGTGGATACGAACCGAGGAACCGCACCTTCGGACAGATCCGCTTCAGCCCCATCAGCGCCTCGCCCACCCGCCGGTCCGCGATATGGCCCTCGGCGTCCACGGCGAAGCAGTAGTTCCCGATCCCCGCGCCTGTCGGCCGCGACTGGATCAGCATCAGGTTGACCCCGCGCACCGCGAACTCCTGCAGCAGTTCGAGCAGCGCACCCGGGTGGTCGTCGCCCAGCCAGATGACGACCGACGTCTTGTCCGCGCCGGTCGGTGCCGCGGGCCTGGCGGGCCGGCCCACCAGTACGAAGCGGGTCTCCGCGTTCTCCGCATCGTGGATCTCGGTGACCAGCGGCTCGAGCCCGTACGTCGCCGCCGCGAACTCGCCCGCGAAAGCCGCGTCGTACCGCCCCTCCTGCACCAGCCGCGCGCCGTCCGCGTTCGAGGCCGCCGACTCCCACAGGACGTCCGGCAGGTTGTTCCGCAGCCAGTTCCGGACCTGCGGCTGGGCGACCGGGTGCCCGGTCACCGTCTTCACCTCGGACAGCTTGGTGCCCGGCCGTACCAGCAGCGCGAAGGTGATGGGCAGCAGCACCTCGCGGTAGATCATCAGTGGCTCGCCGGAGGCCAGCTCGTCGAGGGTCGCGGTGACGCCGCCCTCCACGGAGTTCTCGATCGGTACGAGGGCGGCAGCGGCGTCCCCGTTGCGTACGGCATCGAGCGCAGCCGGCACGGACACCATGGGGACAAGTTCCCGGGTGGCGGCTTCGGGGAGCGTGCGCAGGGCGGCTTCGGTGAAGGTGCCCTCGGGACCGAGATATGTGTAGAGCGTGGCCGACATACCGTCACCCTAATGGGCCGCAATGATTCACGACTCCAGAAGCCGCTGCCCCACGTACTCGCCCTCCTTGGGCCCGCCCGGCACCGCGAACAGTCCGCTCGCCTCGTGCCGGATGAACGGCGACAGCGCATCGCCGCGGTCGAGCTTGCGCTGTACGGGTACGAAGCCGCGCAGCGGATCGGCCTGCCAGCAGATGAAGAGCAGGCCCGCGTCCGGCGTCCCGTCCGGGCCGATCCCGTCGTGGAACGAGAACGGCCGCCGCAGCATCGCCGCACCGCCGTTCTGCTCCGGCGCGGAGATCCGGGCGTGGGCGTTGTCGGGGATCACCAGCTTTCCGTCCGGCCCTGTCCGATCGAGCGCGAGCTCGGTCGTCTCGGTGCCGCCGGTCAGCGGCGCGCCGTCGGACTTACGCCGGCCGATGACCAGCTCCTGCTTCTTCAGCGAGAGCTTCTCCCAGTCGTCGAGCAGCATCCGGATCCTGCGTACGACGGCGTACGAGCCGCCCGCCAGCCACGCGTACTTCGTCCCGGACGGCACGAAGATCCGCCGGTCGAAGTCGGCCTCGGACGGCTTGGGATTGCGCGTGCCGTCGACCTGGCCCATCAGATTGCGGGCGGTCATCGGCTTGCCCGTGGCCCCCGGCGAACGGTTGAACCCGTTCATCTGCCAGCGCACCCGGGCCGCTTGTCCCGCCGCCTTCTGGACCGCGCGCAGCGCGTGGAAGGCGACCAGCGCGTCGTCCGAGCCGATCTGCACCCACAGATCGCCGTTGCTGCGTTTGGCGTCCAGCTGGTCGGAGGAGAAGGCGGGCAGCGGGTCCAGCTCCGGCGGGCGCTGCGCCATCAGCCCCGTACGGTCGAAGAAGGTGCGGCCGAAGCCGAAGGTGATCGTCAGAGACGAGGGCCCGGCGTCCAGCGCGACGCCCGTGTCGCCGTCGCCGGACGCCCGGCCCGCCATCAGTTCGGCGGCGAGCGTGGACCACCGGCGCATCAGCGCGGCGGCTTCCTTGCGGCCCGCTCCCGGCGCGAGGTCGAAGGCGATCAGATGGCCGCGGGCCTGCAGGGGCGTGGTGATTCCCGCCTGGTGCTCGCCGTGGAACGCGATGCCGGTCGAGCCGACCGCCGTCAGCGCGGCCGGGGCGTCGCCGGAGGCAGCCGCGTGCGCGGCGGCGCCCCCCGCGGCCCCCAGCACGAGCCCGGTCGCGCCCACCGCGACGACGGTGCCGAGCAGCCGCCGCCTCGAGATGTCGATGTCGCTTGCGGGGTCGTTCGCGGGGTCGCTCACTGGGGCACTCACGGGGTCGTGCGCAGGGTCTTTCACGGAGTCACTCACGGGTACGTCAGCCGATCTTCACGTTCTTGTCGATGGTGGTCTGGTCGATCTCGGAGGTCCGCACGGTCACCTGGACCTGCCACTCGCCCGGCATCGGTATCTGGACCGCGCCCGCGCTCCAGTGGCCGGCCGTGAGGCGGTCGGGCGTGATCGGCAGCGGGCCGATCTGCTTGGCCTTGAGAGTGAAGGAGACCTTCACCTCGGGCACGTCCAGCGGCTTTCCGTCCGGGCTGTCGATCCAGAGGTGCATCTCGTTGCCGCCGGAGGTGGCCGGATCGAGGCTGAGCCGCACCGTCCCCTGGCCGTTCTGGCCGCCGGTGTCGAAGGGCAGCTTGATCCCGGTGGGGCCTTCGGACACGGTCGCGGCCGCCTGGGAACCTCCGGACCCGGCGGCCTCTTCTCCCGTACGGCCCGGTTCGGTGGCCGTCAGCACGGTGGTCACGGCCAGCAGCACCACCGCGACACCCGCCTCCGCCAGCACGGAGCGGCGCAGTCCGGAACGCGAGGGGTCGGCGTCCCGTGCCTTCTTCTTCTGGGCAGTGGCTACCGCGGCCTTCTGGCGGGCGAGTTGAGCGGCCCGCTCGGGGTCCGACGAGTCTGCTGCTTCCTCGGCGTTGGCCTCTGTCGCCTCTGTCGCCTCCCCGAGCTGGGCTGTCCACCGCCGCGAGATCCATGCGACACCGACCATGACGACGACCAGCCCCACCTTGACCATCAGCAGCCGTCCGTACGACGTTCCGGTCAGCGCCGACCACGAACCGACCTGCCGCCAGGACTGGTAGAGCCCGGTCGCGGCGAGCACGACGACGCTGGTGAACGCGACCTTGGAGAACCGCCGAACCGCCGCCTGCTCGATCGACGGCGCCCGGTAGAGCGCGGTCAGCAGCGCCGCGAGCCCGCCGAGCCAGGTGGCCACGGCCAGTAGATGAGCTACGTCCACGGGCATCGCGAGCCCCGGCTGGATGCCGGTCGACGCATGCTCCGACAGCGCCCAGGTCCCGGCGATCCCGGCCGCGACGACCGTGCCGCCGATGGCGAGACCGAAGGTGAGGTCCTTCTTCTCGTCCTCGTCCTCGCGCTTCGCGTACGCCCCGAAGAGCACGGCGACGAACAGCGCGGCCGCCCCGAGCAGCAGTAGCCGGGAGATCAACGCCGCCCCGGTCTTGGTGTCCAGGACGTCCCGCAGCCCGCCGAGGTCGAAGGCGTCCGCCAGTTTTCCGGAGCCGGTATAGGGGGTGCGCAGCAGGAGCGTCGTGAGGGTGGCCGCGGTGAGTGTCACCCAGCCCTGTACGACGAGGCGTTGCAGCGGGCGGACGGAGGCGCCGCGCTGCCAGCACAGGAGCACGAAGGCCGCGCCGCCGGCCAGCAGTACGAAGCCCGTGTACGAGGCGTAGCGTGCGATGTCGTAGAGGACGCCGACGACGCCTCCGCCGGCCTCCTCCTTGGGCAGCGCGACGTTGGTCTTGGAGGGCGCTCCGATCGAGAAGGTGAAGGCCCCGGAGACGGGATGGCTGTCGGCCGAGACAGCCTGCCAGGCCACGGTGTAGGTGCCGTTGGGCAGTCCGGGCAGCAGATCGACGCCGTAGCTGACCGTGCCACCGGTGCTCAGATCACGGATCTTTGCCTTGTCGGAGCGTTTGCCGCTGGGTTCGAGGATCCGGATCGAGTCGTTCCCCATGGCGACCTGCTCGGAGAAGGTGAGCGTGACGTCCTTGGGGGCGGTGGCGACCACCGCCCCGTCCTTCGGGTTGCTCCCGGTCAGCGCGGCGTGCGCCGAAGCGGGACTCGCGCCGGCCAGGAGTGCGCCGAGAAGCGTGCCGATGAGTACGGCCGCGGCGAGCAGCAGCCGGACGGGGGAAGGGCCGAAGCGCGGGGCGGTGGCTGTCATGGCGTGATCAGTCCCTCACTGCTCAGTGCTTCACGGGGTTGTATGTGGGCTCCTTCACGGGAAGTTCGACCTTGATCGGGCCGGACTTCTCGAAACGCAGCTCCACGGCGACCTTCTCGCCCTGCTTCGGCTTCTGCTTGAGCTTCATGAACATGATGTGGTTTCCACCGCGTTCGAGATCGAGCTCGCCGTTCGCAGGCACGTCGAAGGCCTTCACCTCCTGCATCTTCTGGTTCTTCGACTCGTGGATCGTGATGTCGTCCGAGATGTCGCTGGTGACGGAGGTGAGCTTGTCCGCGCCGCCTCCGCTGTTCTGCACGGTCAGAAACCCGGCCGCCATGTCGTCCCCGACGGGCTGCGGCATGAACGCGCCGCTGACCTTCAACTCGGGCCCGCTGTCGGACGAGGTGAAACAACCCGCCAGTGTCGGCCCCACGGTCAGGGCTATGACCGAGGCGAGGGCGGCGGTTGTGCGGCGGTTCACGGGTTTTCCCCACGGACGAGCTTCGGCAGGTCCTTGGCGTAGTCGTCCGCCGTCGTGTCCTCGCCGTACAGCACATAGCCCTTGTCGGTCTTCGGGGAGAACGCGATGACCTGCGCGCCGTGCATGGAGACGACCGTGCCGTCCTTCTCCTTCATCGGCGGGTCGATGCCGATGCCGATCTGGCGCGCGCCGGCCTGGATCGTCGGGAAGTCGCCGGTGAGGCCGGTGAACGACGGGTCGCCCGCGCTGGGCAGCCACTTGGCGAGCTCGGCCGGGGTGTCGCGCTCCGGGTCGGTGGTCACGAAGACGACCTGGAGCTTGTCCTGGTCGGCCTTGGGGAGCTGCTTCCTGGCGATGGCGATGTTGCTCATCGTCAGCGGGCAGACGTCGGGGCAGTGCGTGTAGCCGAAGTAGATCAGCGTCGGCTTGCCCTTGGTCCGCCCGCGCAGGTCGTACTTCTTGCCGTGGGTGTCCGTGAGGACGAGGTTCGGCTTGGCGTACGGCTGGTCGAGCACGGTCGCCGGCCGGTTCACCTGGGCGGAGACCTCGGCGAGCGGGCCCTTGGCGGAGCCGTCGCCGCCCGAGCAGGCGGACAGGGTGAGCCCGACGGCCACGACGAGCCCGGCCGCGAGCACAGTCTTCTTGCGCATGGAGAAATATCCCAAATGTGATGTAAGGACTGTCAGGAGGTGCGGCGACGTCCGGCCAGAACGCCGAAGACGACACCCGCGGCGCCGACGAGGATGCCGACGATGCCCAGGACGCGTGCCGTGTTGTCGCTGCTGTTGTCGGACGCGGCCTCGGTCTTCTCGCCCTCGTCGTGCCCGGCGTTCTTGGCGTCCTCGGCGGCCGCGTCCGTGGCGCCGCCGCCGTGGTGATCCGCGGTGGCAGCCGACAGCTTCAGGACCGGCGCGGGAGACTCGGGCTCCGCAGCGCCCGCCTTGGTCTCCTCGATCCAGCGCACGACCTCCTTGTTGTCGTACGTCTGGAGCGTCTTGAACACCAACTGGTCGGCGTCCTCGGGCAGCTGCCCGAGCGAGACCGGGAACTGCTGGAACTGGCCAGGGGCGATCTTGGAACCGTCCGCGGTCCAGGTGATCTTGGAGACGGCCTCGGTGATCTGCTTGCCGTGCACCTCGAGCGGCTTGGCCAGCTTCGACTTGGTGACCTCGACCTTCCAGCCGGGCACAGGCTGCGGCATCACGGATGACAGGGGGTGGTCGGTGGGGACGGTGACTTCGAGCTTCACGGTCGAGGCGTTGTCGCGCTCGTTGGGGACCTTGAAGTTGACCGTCGCGTAGCCGCCCTTGGCGGCCTCGCCCTGCGGTTGCACGCTGACGTGCGCGAACGCGGTGCCGGACAGGAACAGCACGGAGGAGGCGGCGACACCGGTCGCGACGGCGAGGCGGGAAACGTTCATGGCAGAGAAGACTCCACAGTTCAGGGGAGGCGGATGTGCGCCGCGCGCACAGGGGTGCGCCGACACCGCGGCGCCACTCCCGTCGAGTGGGCCGCGTCAGGCTGCGAGAGCGAGGTCCGCGGGAGGCCCGCGCCTGATCACCGTGTGCTGGAGTGCCTCCCCGACAGTCGGCTCGGGAGGGGCGGACGACGTCCGGGGAGCGCGCGGATCCGCCGTGGGCGCCCCCGGGAGACCGGCCCGGAGTGCCCGTACGAGAGTGAGCGCGGCGCGCAGCGAACGCAGCCACGCCGTCTGGGCCACCTCATGGGCCGAGTCCGCCGACAGTCGGGTCAGCCGTACGAGCGCGAGATCCCCGCGCCGCAGCAGCCAGCCGGTCGCGAGCGCGGCCAGCAGATGCCCGAGCAGCATGGGGAGGGTGGGCAGCAGCTGAGGCGAGGCGGCGACAGTCTGCGCCATATGTTCGTGGGTGCCGTGCCCCTGCGGGGTGATGCCCGCGGTGGTGACAATCCGCCGTGCGTCCGCGGGGCTCAGCGACGCGGCGCCCGCCCCGCACATCAGCTTCGCGGCCATTCTGATCAGCGCGTCGTCGGCGGTCGGGGCCAGCTGCAGCCGGTGCTGCCCGACCCCGAACAGGGCGTGCAGAGCGAGCTGTCCGACGGTCAGCGCGACGGCGATGGACGGCAGCGAGCGCGCCCGCCCGGCGAACGGCGCGACCAGCGCGAACACCCCGATGAAGCCTGCCGCCAGCGTCCACCAGGGCACGTCCGCACAGGCGGCCAGCACGTGTCCCGTCGCGGACAGCACGACGCAGACCGCGGTGAACACCGCGGCCCTCAGCAGCCGCAGACCGGCTCCGGCGCGTGCAACGAGGATGGACGACATGACCGGGTCATCATCGCACTGCGGTGGGAGCGGTCATACGGCAGGTCCGGAAGATCCCCTTTGGCGACATACATCGCCGCGTGAACCGCGCGCGTCCGCCGAATGAGCGCAATCACGTCAACTGTGTGCTTACGGACCGTGTCTTGCGGCAATACGTATCGGTATGTCGAGCCGCAGCCAGGAGGCTGGAGCATGAGCATCTGGTGGTCTCTCCACTTGCGGCGCGAAGCCGCGAGCGTTCCGCTCGCCCGGCGCCTGCTCCTCGGCACCATGGAGACCGCGGGCGTCGACCCCGACATCTCCTACGATCTGTCGGTCGCGCTCAGCGAAGCCTGTGCGAACGCCGTGGAGCACGGCGGCGGCCAGGGCTCCGGCGAAGCCTCCGCCGCATACCGCGTAACCGCGTATCTGGACGGCGAGAAGTGCCGTATCGAAGTGGCCGATTCGGGCCCCGGCTTTCCCACCCGGCGCGGCGGGTGCGCCCACGCCATGCCGCAGGCCGCGCCCACCGACGAGAGCGGCCGCGGACTCTGTCTGATCGAGCAGCTCGCCGACCACGTCCACTTCCGCAACCGGCCCGGCTACGGCGCGGTGGTCAGCTTCGACAAGATCCTCAAATGGCGGGAGGACGCGCTGCTCAAGGTCTCCTGAGATCTCCTGAGGTCCTGAGCCGCGCGCCCTCCGCCGTGTTCCTCGTAGGCCCGGGGGTCAGCCCTTGATCGAGGCCATCCAGGCCTCGATCTCGTCGGCCTGCCGGGGCAGCGCCGCCGACAGATTCCGGTTGCCGTCCTCGGTGACCAGGATGTCGTCCTCGATCCGGACGCCGATGCCGCGGTACTCCTCCGGCACCGTCAGGTCGTCCGCCTGGAAGTAGAGCCCTGGCTCCACGGTCAGGCACATGCCCGGCTCCAGCGTCCCGTCGACATACGCCTCGGTGCGCGCGGCGGCACAGTCGTGGACGTCCATGCCGAGCATGTGGCCGGTGCCGTGCAGGGTCCAGCGGCGCTGCAGGCCCAGCTCCAGCACGCGCTCCACCGGCCCTTCGAGCAGACCCCACTCGACGAGCTTCTCGGCGAGCACACGCTGCGCGGCGTCGTGGAAGTCGCGGTACTTGGCGCCCGGCTTCACGGCGGCGATGCCCGCCTCCTGCGACTCGTACACAGCGTCGTAGATCTTGCGCTGCAGCTCGTTGAAGCGGCCGTTGATCGGCAGCGTGCGCGTGATGTCGGCGGTGTAGAGGGTGTGGGTCTCCACGCCGGCGTCCAGCAGCAGCAGCTCGCCGGAGCGGACCGGGCCGTCGTTGCGCACCCAGTGCAGGGTGGTGGCGTGCGGTCCGGCCGCGCAGATCGAGCCATAGCCGATGTCGTTGCCCTCGACGCGGGCGCGCAGGAAGAAAGTGCCCTCGATGTAGCGCTCGGAGGTCGCCTCTGCCTTGTCCAGGACCTTGACGACGTCCTCGAAGCCGCGCGCCGTGGAGTCGCACGCCTTCTGCAGCTCGCCGATCTCGAACTCGTCCTTCACGGCACGCGCCTCGGAGAGGTATACGCGCAGCTCCTCGTCGCGCTCCGCGGTGACCTTGTCGGTCAGGGCGGCCTCGATGCCGGCGTCGTGGCCGCGCACGGCGCGGACCGGTCCGGTCGCCTGGCGCAGCTGCTCAGGCAGTTCGCGCACGTCCTTGGCGGGAATGCCCAGCAGCTGCTCGGCCTCGGCGAGGGAGTGGCGGCGGCCGACCCACAGCTCGCCCTGGCCGGAAAGCCAGAACTCGCCGTTCTCACGGTTGGAGCGGGGCAGCAGATAGATGGTGGCGCGGTGGCCCTCGCCGTGCGGCTCCAGGACCAGGACGCCGTCCTCGGACTGGTCGCCGGTGAGGTACGCGTACTCGGTCGAGGCGCGGAAGGCGTACTCGGTGTCATTGGAGCGGGTCTTCAGATTGCCCGCCGGGATCACCAGGCGCTCGCCTGGGAAACGCGCCGAGAGCGAGGCACGGCGGGCGGCGGTGTGCGAGGCCTGGGCGATGGGCTGCAGATCGTGCAGCTCGGTGTCGGCCCAGCCGGTCGTCATGTTCTCGGCGAGCTCGTCGGACACGCCCGGGTACAGGCCGTTCTTGCGCTGCTTGATCGGCTGCTCTTCTTCTTCCGGGCCCGCTGCGGCAGCAGCCTCATCGGACCCCGCCGGGGTGAGCTCCTCAGCCACGTCTTCTCCTCGATACGACACAGGACCAGCTTCCATCGTATGTGCGACGGGAAGACCGCCCGGTGCCCTGTGGAAAACGTGTGGGATGTCAGTCAAAACGGGCGGCGAGCAGCACCACGTCCTCACCGCTGTCGGCCTCGTCCAGACCCTCCGGAAGCACTGTGCGCAGCACATGGTCGGCGATCGCCGCCGGGTCGTGGCGTACGGCCTTCGGCACACTCGCCGCCGCCGCGTGCAGCCGCGCGAAGGCCCGGTCCATGGGATCTCCGGTACGCCGCAGCAGCCCGTCCGTATACAGAAGCACCGTTTCTCCTGGCTCGGGCGACAGCTCCACGCTCGGCGCCTCCCAGCAGGCGAGCATTCCCAGGGGGGCCGACAGGGACGTCTCGACGAACTCGGTGCGCCGCTCGCCGACCACCAGCGGCGGTGTGTGCCCCGCCCCGGCCAGCACGATCTTCTTCCTGGCCGGCTCGGCGTACGCGAAGAGCGCGGTGGCGGTCCTGGCGGGCTCTGTCAGCCGCAGCAGCAGCTCCAGATCGGACAGTACGGCGACGGGGTCCTCGCCCTCCATCACGGCGTACGCCCGCAGGGATGCCCGAAGCCGCCCCATCGCGGCCAGCGCGCTCGGCCCGGAGCCGCTGACCGAACCAACGGCCAGCCCCAGCGCGCCCTCCGGCAGCGGCAGCGCGTCGTACCAGTCGCCGCCGCCGTGCGGTCCTGTGCGGTGCCTGGCGGCCAGCTGGACGCCCGGCACCCGGGGCAGTCGGCTGGGCAGCAGCTCCTCGGCGACGGTCGCCACGGTGGCGCGGGCGTGCTCCAGCTCGAGGAGCCGGGCCAGATGCTCGGTGGCGTAACGCATGTAGAGCCCGACGAGATGGCACTGGCGCTCCACCGGCGCGGCGGGCTCGTCGTACATCCAGACGGCGGCGCCGAGCGTGCCTGCCGCTTCGGAGGCGAGCGGCTGGGTGTAACTGGCGGCATAGCCGAGGCGGACGGCGACATCGCGGTGGCGGGGGTCGAGGGTCTTTTCGGCGAGCAGGTCGGGGTGGGCGACGGCCTCCGGGGGGCCGCCCGGACCGGGCCGCCCGTCGGGGAGCCGACCGTCCAGAATCCTGCCGTACGCGGTCGCGCCGCGCGGCACCGTCTCGATATGGCCAAGTTCGGCATGGGTGAGCCCGAGGCCCTTGGTGAGGGCGGGGCCGTGGTCGGTTTCGAAGCAGTCGGACCGCCAGGAGCCCGGCGCGGGTTCGAGGACGACCATGCCGCGGCGGGCGCCGATCAGGGCGGCTCCCGCGCGCAGTAGTTCATGGAGGGCGTCGTCGAGCGAAGCGGTTCTGGCCAGGCGTTCGGTGAGTTCGTGGAGGGTGGTCAGATCGGAGACCCAGCCGGCCAGTCGGTCCTGAATCACCGCGCCGGGAGGGGCCGCTGAGGCATGGAGGGCGGGCAGGGGCGAGGAAGTGTGCGCGGGAGCGGGAACCGCTGAATCGATTCCAGCCACTTTCGGCAGGTGAGGGGCGCTCATGGCAGCCGGCTTTCCGACTGGTGTGTTTCGCTCAATAGCATCGCAAACCCCCATGTCATTCTGCGCAGCTATCAATGCATCCACATGTACACGCACACGTAAGGGGATGTCCAGCATTGTCCCAGTGGGATTGATGGTGTCTACGAGACTGTTAACTTGGCTGAAAAATGCACCCTATGGCGGTTGATTGGGGTCGACTGAGGGCGGTCAGTAGGGCGTCATTCCAAGCGTGATGGGTACGTAAACGGTGATGGCCAGGGGCAGTTGGGACCGCCCCGGAACCTGGCGGCGGGCCCGGGCGTCTTAACAGCCGGAGGTCGCGCCCCATCCTCGAGTGGCGGGGAAAGTTCAGCGGGACAGCAAGCGCCAGGCGCGCGCCACCCCTCGCCACGCGTTTAATGGACTACAGCCCACGTTCGGCCCCCGGGCGGCGATCCTGTCGCAAGCGAAGCGGGGGGTCGCCCATGCCACCGGCAAGGGGCGGTGATGCGCCGACTTGTACGCACAGTGAAGAGCTGCACACATGGTGTGATGTGGACTCGGCGTTCAACGGAAAGGAACGAGCGCTCATGCGCGAGATCCTCGGAAGGCGACGCAGGCTCCGGTTCCGGCGCAAGAGGGGGCCTGTACAGCTTGACGCGGCGCTCACCTGCGCCGTCGAGTGGCAATGGCCGGTACTCCCCGGTGTAGGACTGAAAGCGGCCGGTAGTCGCGGTGACGGCGGGCGCGGCTGCGCCTGCCCCGACCCCGAGTGCGTCGTACCCGGCGCGCACCCCTTCGACCCCGGAATCCTGGCGGCGACGACCGACGAGCGAATGGTGCGCTGGTGGTGGACCAACAGGCCCACCGCTCCGATCATGCTGGCCACCGGAGGGCTCGCGCCGTGCGCGGTGAGCCTGCCCGCGGTCGCCGGGGCGCGTGCGCTGTCGGCCCTCGACCGGATGGGCATGCGACTCGGCCCTGTTGTCGCGACGCCCACGCGCTGGTCGCTCCTGGTGGCTCCGTACACCCTCGAGGAGCTCGGCGAACTGCTCTTCGTCAAGGACTGCGTGCCGAGTTCGCTGCGCTTCCACGGCGAGGGCGGCTATCTGGTGCTGCCGCCCTCCGAGACGGGGACGGGCCAGGTGCGCTGGGAGCGGGCGCCGCTGCCGGGATCAGCGGCTCCCTGGCTGCCGGATGTGGAGGCGGTGGTGGACGCGCTGGTGGAGGCGAGCACCAGCGCACCGGACGGTGGCAGCCGCCTCGCGTACTGAACGTGCGCACCGGGCCCGCGGTGTCGCGGGCCTTTGATCCCTCTCTTGATCCGGGCCGGCTCTGTCACTCGTACGGGTAGGAGCCGGCCCGAGTTGGGCGGGAATTGGGCGCGGGGCTCCACTGACGGCGGCATTGGGTCGATATCTTCGGCCCACCGTCAATTTTCCCGCGCAGTCGGCAGGTGGGCCCATGAATCTCCGTATGATCGGGCTCGCAGTCGCTGTTGTGTTCACCGGACTGCTGCCGCCGGCCGCTTCCGCAGGGCCGGTTGGGGGTACCTCCCGGGCCGAAGGCTATGAGGGAGGTCTCCGGTCGGGGTCGGGCGCCGTTCCCGCGCCTGTTGCCGCTCCCGCGGACGAGCCGAAGTCCGAGCCGGGTCTGCCGCCCGGGCTCGGCGCATCCCCCGCCGTCGGCGTGACCGGGCCCACTGCCCCGCACACATCCGCGCGATGTGGGCCGGAACTCGCCTCTCCCGACGGGGTCGAGGCCCAGACCTGCGTGCTTACCGAGGGGCGCGACACCTGGGCGCGTACGTACTACCGCAATGCCACGGGCGAGGAATTGACTTCACTGCTCACTCTGATGGGACCAGGCGGGCGCACGTTGCAGATCAACTGCGCGGTCGAGGCGGGGGATGAGCCGGACGTCTGCGAAACGCCCCGTGAGGCCTCCAGCGGGGCTGTCGCTGAGTATTCGGCGGTGGCGGAGTTCGCGACTGCGGACGAGGTCGGAGAGGGGCCGCTGCTACTGCGCTCCGGGAGTAACTCCGCGTCCCCTGCGGGCCGTTGACGGAACGAACCGTTCCGCAGAAATGGAAGCGCCCGGTCGCTGGCGACGGGGGATGCACCAGCGACCGGGCTTCTAGAACGGTAACAAGAGATCGGCAGTTCGCAAATTCGATCTCGGGTATTCGGGCAGGGATTTACCTGTCCATTGGGCGAGTTGTGACTGGGGTCACCTATCGGTCGACCGAAACCGTCACTCTCAGCTGAGGGTGACTTGGCGGTTGGTGAGCCCGCCGCGTGCCCGGCGCTCCTCTGCGGTCAGCGGCACGTCGGTTGCGAGAGCCTTCGCGAGCCGCTCGACGAGCTCGGCGGCCGGCTTCTCGCACTCCTCGGCACCCATCGAGCTCGGCAGGTCCCAGACCGGGACCATCAGCCCGTGCGCACGGAAGGAGCCGACCAGCCTGGTCCCCTCGCCGATCGAGGAAGCACCGGCGGCGTGCAGCCGGGCAAGCGCGTCCAGGAGGTGCTCCTCGGGGTGCGGCATGACCCAGCGGAGGTGGTTCTTCTCCGGGGTCTCGCACCAGTACGCGGCGTCGACGCCGGAGAGCCTCACGGTCGGGATCGCGGCGGCGTTCGCGCGCTCCAGTGATGCGGACACCTCGGGCGTGGCGCTTTCCGCGGAGTCCGGGACCCAGAACTCGAAGCCGGAGTGAACGGTCGGCTCGAAGGCGGCGTCCGCGTCGAGCAGCTCCTGCAGCCGCACACCCTCGGCGGGCACCCTCAGGGCGGCGACGGGGGTGCCGGGCTCGGCGGTCAGCGCGCGCTGCAGGGTGTCGGCCAGATCGCGGCTGAGGTCGCCGGACGAGGTGTCGTTCTGCAGGCCGAGCAGGACGGAGCCGTCGTCACGGCGCAGGGCGGGCCAGGCCATCGGCAGTACGGTCGCGAGGGTCACGGACGGCACACCCTCGGGCAGCCCGCCCTTGAGGGTGAGCGTGGCGGTCGCGGCGGGCACCAGCTCGCGCAGAGCCACCCAGTCGCACTCGCCGGGCAGTCCCTCGAACGGGCGCTGGACCAGCTCGGTCACGGCGTGCGCGGCGGCCCGGCCGTGACAGGCCTTGTAGCGGCGGCCCGATCCGCAGGGGCAGGGCTCGCGGGCCCCGACCACGGGGATCTCTCCGTCCCTGAGCTGCGGCTTCCCGGCCTTGGTCTGGGGTCGCTTCTTGGCCATGGTGTGGCTTTCTCCCGATTACGGCGGTGCTGTGTGCTGTGTCGTCGGGCGCGAGCCTAGCCGTCGGCCGGGTTCAGTACAGCTTGGCCGGGCCCTCCAGCGGGTTGAGCCGGGCCGGGACAGCTCGGTCGGGTTGTTAGGTAGGCTCTCCGCCTGACTGTCGGCGGGGCTCTCCGTCGGGCTCCGTCGGAGAGGGGCGAACTCAGCCCGGCTCAGTCGAGGTCGTCGTACGACTCCGCGAAGTCGAACCCGGGGGCTGCGACGCGCGTAGCGAAATCCTCGCGGCAGTGACCTTCGGTGACAATCACCCAGACCGTGACCTCACCGGTAGCGCTGTCGTGGACACCCCAGTCCTGGGAGAGCGCGCTGATGATGTTGAGCCCGCGGCCGCCTCGCGCGGTGACCGATGGCGTGGCTGGTACCGGCCGGGTAGGACCGCCTCCGTCCGTCACCTCAACGGTCAGCCCGCCTGCCCTGTCGACGCGCCAGGCGGCGCGGATGTCGCCGTCGCCCACCTCCGCGTGCCCCAGCGGCCTGCCGTGCCGACAGGCATTGCTGAGCAGTTCGGAAAGGATCAGTACTGCATCGTCGACGACCGATTCGGACACTCCGCTGCGGCGCAATTGCTCACGCATCCGGTGTCTCGCCTCACCCACGCCCGCAGGGCCATGGGGTACGGCCATGCTCGACGACGTGGGCACCTCCTGTGCCACCACCAACGCCACCCCCGAGACCTCCTTTGCCCCACGCCACGGTGTGAATGCCCCAATGGACTGGACCGGAAACCGGCCATGTGCGGGCCAGTGACGCACTCGTAACGATCCAATACGGACCGAACGCGCCGGTGCACTCCCTGTAATCAGCGTTGAAAACGGCCCAGTTGGGACAACACCTGTCTGGGGCGATTGGTGATAATCGCCTCGACACCGAGGCGAGCGCAGAGCTCGACGTCCTCCGGGTCATTGACGGTCCACACGTGCACGCGATGGCCCGCGCGGTGCAGCCGGGCGATATAGCCGGGGTGGTTGCGGACGATCCGCAAGCCCGGGCCGGCGATCCGCGCGCCGGCCGGCAGCCGCCCGTCGCGCAGCCGCGGCGTCACGAACTGCATCAGATAGACGGTGGGGATGTTCGGCGAAGCCGCCGAGACCCGCTGCAGGGACCGGGCCGAGAAACTCATGATCCGTACGGGTGAGTCGTCGGCCGTGGTCGGATCGGCCAGGCCGAAGCGCCCGAGTAGGTGGAGCAGCCGCTCCTCCACCTGGCCCGCCCAGCGGGTGGGGTGTTTGGTCTCGATGGCAAGCTCGATGCGGCGCCCGGAATCGGCCACCAGCTCCAGCAGTCGTTCCAGGGTGAGTACGGAGGTGAAGGACCGGTCTTTCCAGTCGGGGCTCTCCTCGCTGTCCTTCCACGACCCGAAGTCGAGGGCTGCGAGATCGGCGAGCTCCAGGGCGGAGACGGCGCCCCGGCCGTTGGAGGTGCGGTTGACGCGGCGGTCGTGGACGCAGACGAGATGCCCGTCGGCGGTGAGCCTTACATCGCACTCGAGGGCGTCGGCGCCGTCCTCGATCGCCTTCTTGTACGCGGCCAGGGTGTGCTCGGGGGCGTCTTCGGAGGCGCCTCGGTGGGCGACGACCTGGATGTTGTGCTGCCGTGCTTGAGTCACCGCGTCATGGTGTCACCGAGGCGGGGTAGGCGCGTGCAGGGGGCTGGTCCGGAAGCTGGTTCGAGGGCTGTCCGGACGGCCGTCCGGTGGCTTTGGAGATGCGTCCGTTTTGTCGGACGTAAAGGATTGCCGAGATACACACAGGTCCTGCTTACAGTGGTCTGACGTGTTGTGGGAAAAGCTGACGGCAGACAGTTGCGAGCGCTGACGAGGAACCTGTGGAACCTGAGGAGAGAGCTGTGAGCACCGAGAACGAGGGCACTGCCGTCCCGGCCGCCCCGTCCGTACCTCCTGTGCCGGGCGTCGCTCCCGAAGGCACGCAGGCATCCGAACCAGGAGCCGAGACGTCACAGACAGCCGCATCAGCTCAGCCGGACGGGACGCACCACCACTACACCGAGCCGGCAGCGGCTGCGGCCGAGCAGCCCGGGCACTCCCCCCAGCCCGACCCTGCCACCGCGCCGCTACCCGGTCCCGTCCCCGCCGCCGCGCCGACAGTCGCGCAGCACGCGGCGGGCGGCTGGCCGCCGCGCCCGCCCGCGCTCCCCTCCTACGGGGGCGGCAGCGGCGGCGGTCCGGCCTGGGGCGCGCCGGCCCAGGTCTCCGAGCCCCCGCGCAAACGCTCCGGCGGCCTGGTCGCCGCGGTGCTCGCCGCCGCGCTCGTGGCGGGCGGCGTCGGCGGCAGCATCGGCTACTGGGCCTCCGAGCGCAACGACAACACCTCCGGCTCGACCACCGTCTCCGCGGCGGACGCGCCCAAGGACTTCAAGCGCGAGCCGGGAACGGTCGCCGCGGTCGCGGCCAAGGCG
The DNA here is from genome assembly GCF_053599675.1 of Streptomyces sp. NPDC000880. Classification (NCBI taxonomy): domain Bacteria; kingdom Bacillati; phylum Actinomycetota; class Actinomycetes; order Kitasatosporales; family Streptomycetaceae; genus Streptomyces; species Streptomyces sp. NPDC000880. Next base: position 73,893 of record NZ_JBSFMS010000012.1, read on the forward strand.
TTGCCGAGCGTGGTCACCATCGAGGCGAAGGCGGGCGGCGGCGGCGTCGGCGGGAACGGCGAGACCGCGGGCGGCACGGGCACCGGCTTCGTCTACGACAAGGAAGGCCACATCCTCACCAACAACCACGTGGTGGCTTCCGCGGCCGACGGCGGCACACTGTCCGCGACCTTCTCCAACGGCAAGAAGTACGACGCCGAGGTGGTCGGCCGGGCCCAGGGCTACGACGTAGCCGTACTGAAGCTGAAGAACGCCCCCTCGGGGCTGAGCCCGCTGGCCCTCGGCAACTCCGAGCAGGTCGCCGTCGGCGACTCGACCATCGCGATCGGCGCGCCGTTCGGCCTGTCGAACACCGTCACCACCGGCATCATCAGCGCCAAGAACCGCCCGGTCGCCTCGGGCGACGGCACCAGCGGCACGAACTCGTACATGAGCGCCCTGCAGACCGACGCCTCCATCAACCCGGGCAACTCCGGCGGCCCGCTGCTCGATTCGCGCGGTGCGGTGATCGGCATCAACTCCGCGATCCAGTCGGCGGGCAGCGGCCTCGGCCAGTCGCAGGCGGGCTCGATCGGCCTCGGGTTCGCCATCCCGATCAACCAGGCGAAGAACGTCGCCGAGCAGCTGATCAAGACGGGCAAGCCGGTCTACCCGGTGATCGGCGCGACGGTCGACATGTCGACCCAGGGCTCGGGCGCCAAGATCGCCTCCGAGGGCGCGGGCGGCACCCCGGCGGTGGCCCCGAACGGCCCGGCCGCGAAGGCAGGTCTCAAGGCGGGCGACGTCATCACCAAGTTCAACGGGAAGCCGGTCGACAGCGGTCCGACTCTGATCAGCGAGATCTGGAACCACAAGCCGGGCGACAAGGTGACGGTCACGTACCAGCGCGACGGCAAGGAGCACACGGCGGAGGTCATCCTGGGCCAGCGCACGGGCGACAGCTGATCCCGGTAGTCTGTAGCCTGCTCCGCCGCAGGTGGCCGGGGCGTGGGTGGGTTGCCCGAGCGGCCTAAGGGAACGGTCTTGAAAACCGTCGTGGCGCGAGTCACCGTGGGTTCAAATCCCACACCCACCGCGCGCAGATCAGCCTAGGTGCTGGTCAGAAGGGGTGTCTCTCACTGAGAGACACCCCTTCGGCGTTCAGGCTGTCTCACCCTGGATCGGGGGTGTCCCGCCGTTGACCAGGGCGTGTGGCCAAGCTGCGGCCACGATTCGATGCCTCTACGGTGTGCCGGCCGTCCCCTCTCCGTGCCCTTCCTGCTCCGCGAAACCGCGGTCGATGAGGTCGTTCATCCGGGCCTCCTCGCCGTCCAGAACCTTCGCGTAGTACCGCTGCAGAACGGCGATGCTCTGGCCCGCCCGGCGGGCCGTCTCGGCGAGGCTCACGCCCGACCGGAGCCAGAAGGACACACAGGCGTGCCGGAGGTCGTACGGGATGGCGGCGAGGGGCGATCCCACCTGCTCGGGAGTCAACGCCCGCTTGCGTGCCTCCTTCCAGATCGAGCCGTACTCCTGGGACCGGATCGGGCCGTGGCGCACCGCCTGGAACAGCCGGCCATCATCGTCCGTGCCGAATTGCTCGATGTGCTGGCGCAGCAGAGCCACCAGGGCGGGCGGAATCGGCACGCGCCTGACCGTCCGCTGTGCCCGATGCTTCAGTCCGCGCTCCTCGTACGGCTTGCCGTCGTCGGTCCAGCCTGAGCCGACTTGCGGCCGGGCGCCCGACAGATCGAGGCGGCCCCACCCTGTCTCGGGAAGCGTGCACTGCGCGCGCCCGAGGATGGAGACCTCCTCGGGACGCAGCGCCCCGTAGTACATGCAGCCGAAGAACGCTGCGAGGTGCTCGCCCCGCTTGCCCTGACTGTGCACGGCCGTGAGCAGCGCGGCGGCCTGGGCGGGCGTCGCTACGCTCCGCTCGTCCAGCTCCTCTACCGCCTTGGGCGTCTCCCAGTGGACGCGCTGGAGAGGATTACTCGGCAGCAGCTCGCGCTCCACTGCGATGCGCAGACAGTTGCTGAAGACAGCGCGACGACGCTTCACGGTGTTCGAGGCCGCGGCCGTGCCGTCCTTCTTCTTGGCCAGCGCGTCGAGGACCACTCGCATGCGCTGGGCGCTGTCGAGGTCGGCAACGGCCGGCGCATGCTTGGCGGCCCACGCGAGCGCGGCGGCTTCGTCGGTCGGCGGCTCGGTCTCGCGCCGTCCGGCGTTGAACGCCCACTGGTACAGGGCTCGCCGCAGCAACTCTGTCTCGGGCCGCCCCTTGCCGCTCGGGCAGAGCGCGAGGGTCGCGAGCGTCAGGCTTTCGGCGATGCTGGCCCGGTGCTTGGCCGCGGCCTTGGGCCACTTGAGATCGACGTAGTTCCGGGCGTGCGCGTACCACGTCGTCCGGTTGAGCTTCCGCAGCTCCGAGACCGGGAGTCCCGTCTCGTCGTCGAACGCTTCGCCGTTGCGGGCGGCCGTGAGCAGTTGGGCCCGACGCGCATCCGCGAGCGTCTTGGTCATGAACGGCTCCTGGTGCTGCTTGCCGCCGACCAGCCAACGGAGCTGGAACGGGGCGCTCTTGCTGTTCCGGCGCCGAATGCCCCAGATGCGTACGTCGTAGGTGTGCAAGGTGGATCTCCTTCATGGAGAAGGGGCCCCGCCGATCGGCGGAGCCCCTTTGCGATGTGCGGATGTGGATTAGGCGGCGGCCTCTTCGCAGCGCTCCCACCAGGCGTCCAGGTCCTGACGCCGTACGCGGATCTGTCCGTTGGGGAGCTTGCGGAGCTTGGGCGCCTGGCCGCGGGCGCGCATGCGGTAGAAGGCGGCTCGGCTCATGCCGATCTCGGCGAGCACTTCGGGGAGCTTGAGCATCTGCGGGCGTGCCATGACTGCAACTCCTTGGCTCGTGGCCTCTTGGGGATCCGCAACATCCGCCACGCCGCAACATTGCTGGTCAGCGGCTTGGTTTTGTGGCGGATGGCTGCTGTGTTGCGGATAGGTGCCGCCACACGCGGGTGCGGCGGCACCGTGCGATTCGGGCAGGTCAGCCCGCGACGGGGAACAGCGGTGTGGCGGCTTCCGCGGTGGCGTGGCGGATGCCTGTGGCGCTATCCGCCACGGATTCACCCCTGTTGACCTGCGGTGTGGCGGACGTTGCGGATGTTGCGGACCTGGGAGGGGGCGGGGGGCAGTAGCGGGTCCACGCGTCTGTGAGGTCTTCCGCGTAGTAGCCCTTCGGGGTGCCCGAGGCGGTGCGGATGCCGCGCGGCTTGATCGGCTTGTTCGCCGGGGTGACGTACTGACCGAGCAGCTTGGACAGAGTGCGGGAGTTGAGGGGTTTGTCGTCCAGGTCGCCCCACGGGGCGTCGTCCATGGCCAGCAGGCATTCGAGGATGACCGCGGTGGGCATGCGGTCCGCTCCGCAGAACACCACGTCGCGCAGGTCGGTGAGCAGTCGGACACCGAGCGAGGCTTCGTCGTTGTCCTGCGCGGCGGCGACCAGTTCCACACAGGCGGCGCGTGCACGGGCGGGCCAGTCGCCCCCGGCCGCGTCCGCGACGGACAGCAGCGGTTCCCACACATCGGCAGGCCGGTCGGTCACCCCGTCGGGCATGGCCGGCCACGATCCGGCGACCTTGTCGCGGACGCTGTCTGCCCAGGCGGCGAGCTTGTCACGCAGGGCGTTGCCCTGCTGCTCGTGGAGGCGCTGACGGAAGGGCTCCACCTTCTCGTTGGGCGCCCGCTTGCGCATGCGGATGATGACCGAGCGGGACAGGATCGTGTCCGGCAGAGATCCCAGCCCCGCCATGGCGACCGCGCAGTAGGTGGGGAACTCCTGCACCGTCTGGTTCGCTCCGTCGCCGACGCAGCGCCACATACCGACGCCCTTGCGGTGCCCGGCGTTCAGGAAACCCCGCAGCGGCTCGTTCTCCCCAGCCTTCGGGCCGAACACGGTGTCAATCTCGTCGTAGAGGATCGTGGGCCGCTTCTCCACGCTGGAGACCGAGCGGAACATCGCCGACACGGACGCCTGAGCGGCGACCATGCGGTTCGGGACCAGCGTTTCGACGATCTCCAGCGCGCGGGACTTCCCGCTGCCCGGTTCGGGGGACAGGAAGGCGATGCGCGGGGTGGAGTCGAACGAGTCGAGCAGGTGGGCGTGTGCGTCCCAAAGGACGACCGCGACGTAGGCGGCTTCGCGCGGGAAGATGTTGAAGCGGCGGTGGAAGGCTTCCACCTCGTTGAGCAGGGCGGCTCCGTCGATGGACGGCGCGGGAGCGTTGGTGCTGGTCATGCGGCGGTCCTCCCTTCCTGGGAAGTGCGGAGCGGGCAGAGGTCCTGGTGGGCGGTGTGGTCGGCGATCAGGGCGTGCACCTTGCGGTGACCGACCGCGCTGCGATCCCGAACGCACGCGCATCGCGAGGTGGCGGTGGGAATCGCGCCCTTGGGCGCGCTGATGTGGAGCATGGCGACCACGTATCGGCCGTCGCCCTGCTGCCCGTCAGGGCGAACAGAAGAAGGGACGCCCTGCCGGGCGGCGATCTTCGCCGCACCACCCTGGGACGCGGCAGAGGTTGGTTCGGCGAGGCTTGGGCCGGTGGGGGTGGCAGGAAGGCTTTTCAGTGCAGGGGGGCGCGGCGGCGTGCTCATGCCGCATCCCGCGGTCGGGCGGTGCGGATCGACCAGTTCAGAGCGCTGCGCAGGGTCGAGCGGCACTCGTACGACTTGAGGCCGGCCGACTCCCCAGCAGCCTGAAAAGCCTGCTCTACCTCGTGGCGGGGGATGTCGCCCCATGCCACGAAGCGCCCCATGGACCGTGCGGACGTGAAGAGCACGGCTTCCCGCCCGCCTTCCGGCGTGGCCGCGACCTTGGCGCACTCGCGGTCCAGGGCGACCTGGGCAACGCGGGTGGCATCGCGGGCCGGGGCGATGGTGGTTGGGGTGCTCGGCTTGGGCGCGGGCCGGAGCGCGGTGAGCAGCCATGCGGGCAGCGGAGCTACGGGAGCGTCGCTGATCACCTCGTACCTTCCTGCCGGGGTGGTGCTGCCGGGGGCGACGACGTAGCCGCCGCGGGCGCGGGTGTCGATGTTCGGCCCGAGCGTGTCTTGGGTGTTGCCGAGCCTGGTTTCGGCGGGGGCGGTGAAGTACAGGTGCCGCCCACCACCACTCGCAGTGCGCACCGTTCGCGTTGCGGGCATGTCCTGTCCGGCGCGCTCGCAGAGCGCCTTGAAGGTCGTCACGCCGGAAGGCGTGTCCGCACTGCCCTTGTCCTTGGGCATGTCGAGATCTACGACGACCAGCCCAGACGGGCCGGTCGCGATGCCGATGTTGAACGGGCCCGCGGACCAACACCGTTCGATCCGGGCCCGATCCGTGGTCGCGCGCTGCTCCCACTTCACGTGCCCGCCGGCGCACTCGCCCCGCCGGGTGCAGGACTTCTCGCCGTGCAGGGCCGGGGGCTTGTCGCCGGGACGGAGCGGCAGGACGAACCAGCCACGTTCGGCCGCGTCCAGCGCTGCGCGCAGCAGCGCGGGGCGGGGGTCATGGGTCATGCTGGAGGTCTCCAGTTCTCTACAGGTGGGCTGGACAGCCGGGGTGACCGCGCTTCTCTGGCGGGATGGAGCGGTCACCCCGGGCGTCATTTCTGGGGTCGGGTGAGCTTGAGCGTGAGTCCGCCGATGCCGATCGGTCCGGCTGCCCCGGCGATGACGGTTGCGGTGTGAACGGCGAACTCGAACAGGGCGAGGATCGCGGCGACCGTGCCCGCGACCCCGATCGCTGCCGCGAGGGCGATGCCCAGCGGCGCAAGGTAGGTGCGCGCCGGCCGCGGGGCCGGGGCCGCCTGCTGGACGACGATGATCGGTCGTCCCTCGCGTTCGGCCTGTCGGTAGAGGTCGGCCGGTATGTGTGGGGCGAGTAACCCGGGCGGTTCGTGGCGGTGCATGGCGGTGCCTCCTTCGGGTGGTTGCGCGGTGGGTGGAACGCACCGGGCAGCACCCCGTGGGTGGGGTGCTGCCCGGTGTCGGCTTGTCGTGGCGCTTGTCGTCTGGCTTGTCGCTTGTCTTGTCTTGTCGCTTGTCGCCTTGCAGGTCACAAGCCGTTTCCGGCTCTCTCAGGGCCGCGTAGGGGCCTTCTCGTGGCCGGGGTGACAAGCGACAAGCGGTCACCCTTGGGGCGGGGTGTCGGGGGCGTGGCGGTGGTGGACGTAGCGGGCTTTGGTGCCGGTGCCGATGCGTACGGCGGTGCCGTCGTCGGTCCACGTCTTGAGCCAGCCGACGACGGTCTGCCGGGTGGTGCCGTGCTCGTCGGCGAGCGCCCGAGCGATCGCCGATGCGCCGGTGCCCTCGGGCCCGGCGGCGAGCAGCAGCGCGAGCGCGGCTTGCCGCGCTGCGTTGTCCTCGTTCCGCAGAGCCGACAGGTTCAGCCCCGACCCTGCGGACGGCTGCTCCGGCTCGGAGTCGTCCGATTCGGGTGCGGTGCCGAACTGGGCGTCGATCTGCTCCCGGAACTGTCGCGCGAGCGCGTCCTCGTCCGACTCCGCAGCGGGCGGCTGCTCGCTGCGGAGTGCGGACAGGATCAGCCCACCCACCGTGCCGGACCGCTCTGCGGGGTTGTTACTGGGGTGGTTGTCGCGCATCCATGCGGTGCGGGCGTGGTCCCAGCGGCGGGCATAGTCGGGCCCGGCGGCCTTGGCCGACGTGGCGTCCAGTGCGGGGTGTCGGTCGGATGTGGCGGCGACGATGTCGCGGATCTGGTTGGGCAGGATCCGCCATGACTTGAACAGTGCGACTGACGATTCGGGGGTGCCCATGAACCCGGCGCCCTTGTAGGGGGCTTGGTCGACGCGGAGTCCGCGGGAGCCGGGGAACTGTTTGCCGAGATCCATGCCCTCGGTCTCGCCGCCGGTGAGGGCGACGCGTACCTTGGCTTCCCGGCGGATCATCAGGTTGCCCAGCACTGCTCCGGTGGCTCCGAGGGCGGTCAGGACGGTGCGGATGCCCATGGCGCGGGCGATCCGGATGACCTCAAGGATCTTCTCGGCGAGCTTCCGTGACTGCTTGTCGCTGCTGGCCAGGATCTCCGCACCCTCATCGATCACGATCATGATCTGCGGGATGCGGTCGCTGATCGGCAGCAGGTCCGTGTTCGCCTTCGACATCAGGTCCTGGTAGGCCATCTTCCGGTGCTTGGCCACCTTGACCGCGGCATCGAGCATCAGCATCGCCTCGTCGTGCGAGGCGGCGAGCCAGTCGACACCCGGCCGCATCTCCTCCCCCGACTCACCATCCATGGCGGGGCGAACCCACGGCAGACCCGCCGAACCGGCGTTCAGGTCGATCACCCACGTCAGTACGTCGGTGGCGCGGGCGAACCCGGCGAGGATCGTGTGGACCATATTGGTCTTTCCCGAACCGGTCGGCCCGACGACCAGCGCGCACTGCTCGCGCAGGTAGGCGCGGATCTCGTCTGCGTTCGTCCGCAGCCCCCACGGGATCCCGGTGTGGACGGACAGGGGCGCGTAGTCGGTCGGGTAGGTGACCTCCTCGGCGAGCACGTTCACCGTGGTCACGTCGAGCAGCACGCGCCCTTGGTGGATGCCGGGCGACGCGGCGGCGGTGCAGCCGTGCGGTAGCCGCGCGTCCGCCGACAGTGCCGCCGATTGGCCCGCGATTTTGTCGTACGTCGTGCCGCCGGCCGGGAGTTCGGCGTCGATGGTGAAGCCGGTGCCGGTGGGCCACATCTCGACCGCGAGCACCCGCAGGGTGATGCCGCAGACGCGCTGTACCCGGTCGACCCATTCGGCGGCGATCGCCCGGCGCTCTGCGGACAGTTCGCGGGCGACTTGGCGTTCGTCGGCGGCGATGGCTTCCAGCTCCCTTGCCTCCTCGTAGAGGAGGGTGGAGCGGGCGGCGGCCCCGATGCCGACTCCGATGGTGGCGAGAGATCCGAGCGCGGCCCACGTGAGCGGTCCGGTGGTCATGGCCCACGTCGTCCACCCGGCGCCGATGAGCCAGGAGGCGGCGCGCATGGCGATGGTGCGGGCGGACAGCCGCTCGCGCAGGCTGGAGACGGTGTGGCCGATGGCGCCGGCCGCGCCGACGGCGAGGGCCCAGCCGGGCGGCATGCCGGTGGCGGCTCCGGTGGTGGCGACGGCGAAGGCTCCGGTGGTGGCGGACATGGCGCCGGTCACGGGTCCGTGACCGGCAGCCCAGTCCCACACCGGCCCGGTGCTGGCCTGTGTGTTGGTGGTCATGGTTAGACGTTCCATCCCTTCTCGGCCTCGGGCCCGTTGCGCGGGTCCTCGTGGCGGGCGATGTCCTGCTCGTGGGCCTGCCGGAACAGCGGGCCCATGTCCTCGGCGACCGCGACAGCCGACATGACCGCGCCGAAGATGTCGTTGAAGCCGTCCGCGACTTCCTTCTCCAGCGGGAACTCCGAGTCGGAGCGCTCCGCGAGGATCCGCATCGTGTTCGCCACGCTCGTGAGCGCGGCCGGGAGCCCTTCGACCATGGCGAGGATTTCCATGGCGTTGTCGGGGTCGTAGCTGTTGGCGGCGGATTCCATCTCCGCCGCGTGGTCCTCGAATCGGAAACCGGACACGTTTTCTCCCTCACTCGTGGTCGTGGTGGGTGCTGCCGGCGTCGGTCCGGACGGGCGTTCCGCCGTGCCGCCGACCTGCTCGGTGCTGTCGTCGGCCGCCTCGGCATCGGCGGCGGCTTCCTCGTCCTGCAGGGCGGCGCGGATCGCGTCGTCCCGCTGGTCTCGCTGCTCTTCCGCGGTGCGCGTGAGGCGGGCGTAGAGGCGGCGGCCGGGATACATCAGCCAGGCCCAGCCGAGCTTCCGGCCGAGCGGGGTGGTGAGCATCCCGACGATGCCGAGGGCCCCGGCGAGCAGCGCGGCGAGCAGTCGGCGCTGCTGGAATCGGGCGGCGGACCGCCACAGGGCCTTACGCGCCTTCTTGCGGGCGGGTGCCTTGCGTACCGCCGCGCGCTGCTGCCCGACCTGCCCGGCGGCCCGCTGGTCACGCACCGCCCGCGCCCGGTCAACGGCACTGCTGCGGGCCTTGCCCGCCTTGCCCAGCCCCTTCGCCGCGGTGCGGCCTATCGGTCCCTTGCGAGCCAGGGAGGCGGTCCGGGCCTGGGACTTGGCCGCGCGGCGTGCATCGGCGACTGAACGGCGTGCACCGCTCGTCTCCGTGCGGCGCGTGGCCCGCGACGGCGACGCCTGCCGCTGTGCTTCCCGTAGTGCCTTGACCTGCCCCGTCCGGCCGCGGGTCTTTCCCCCGGCCGGACCGGCGCCGATGGAAGCGGTCCGGGTCTTGCGGCCGCTCGCCGCGGGCTTGCCGGATGCTGCCGAACCGGAAGCACCGCGGCTGGTCTTGCCCCGGCCGCCCAGCGCACCGCCGGGCTTCCCGCCCGTGCGCTGGGCAGTGCTGGTCTTGCTCAAGGTGGGACGCTGCTGTGGCACCCGGCCGGCCGGGGCGCGGCGGGCACTCGCGCCGTTGGCCGCCTTGCTACGGTCGCCAGTCTTCCGCCGCTGGTCGCGATGGTTGCGCGTGGCGGCCGTGGCTCCGAGGACGACGGCCCCCGTCGCGGCGAGGGCGACGGCGGCCGGTCCGCCGACCAGCGCGGCGGCGGCCAGCAGGGACGCGGTGGTGTTCGTGCCCGTGACGGCGAGGGGGACGACCGGCCAGCCGCCGGCAGCAACCGCGGCGCGGTTGGGTCCGGGCGGCTGCTGGGGCGGGGTGTCCGGTGCGGCGGCCTCGGGGGCCGCTACCGGAGTGATGGTGGTGTCGGTCATGCTGAGTGCACTCCTTTGTGGGAGTAGGGGCCCGGCCGGATCTGTGGTGGAGAGGGCCGGGCCCTGCGGATTCAGGCAGCGCGTTGTTCCTCGGGGTAGGCGCAGGTCACGCACATGCCGAGCGAGGTCGGGATGCAGTAACCGGCGTCCAAACGGCAGCTGGGGCAGGTACGGCGGGCGAGCATCGCCAGGGCGAGCGCTCCCCACTTACGCGACGTCATCGGCCGCACCGGCTTGGCCCGGTCGAGCCGGTACAGGTAGGCGACCTGTACGCCGCCGCGATGCCGGTTGGCGCGCATGAGCTGGGCGGCGATCGGCTGCCCGCCGGGCCGCAGCCCGCGGGCCCGTAACTGCGTGCGGGTTGCGTAGCCGTCCGGCGCCAGCCGCCACGGATAGGTCGGTATCCCGTAGCGGGCGCCGGTCGGGTCGTAGCACTTGCCGAAGGCGGGCGACATCAGACCACCGCTTCAACGGGCGCCGCGCTTTCACGGAGCTCCTGGTAGCGAGTGGAGACCCAGCCAACCGACCAGCCGCACAAGTCGGCCGCGGCCCGCACCGGCAGCCCCTCGCTGAACGCGGCGTGCACGATCCGGCGGGCGTGGTCCTCGGGCAGCTTCTCGTTCACGGGGCCGCCCGCGAGCAGTGCGGCGCGTTCACGCTCGGCCCGCTCGTCGCGCTCGCGCTGTTCACGGCGGGCCGCTTCCTCACGCTCCCGCCGCTCCTGCTCGCGGCGTTCGGCGGTCTCGCGTTCACGGCGTTCACGGTCGCGCTCAAGCTGTTCACGCTCGCGTTCACGGCGTTCACGAGCCTCCCGCTCGGCACGCTCGCGGGCTTCGGTCCGCTCGCGTTCCTCGCGCCGTGCGGCATCTTCCCGTTCGGTCTGTTCACGGGCCAATGCCGCTTCGTGCTTGCGTTGTTCACGGGCCAGCGCGGTGGCATGCTCGCGCTGCTCGCGGGCCCGCTGCTCGGCCGCCTCGCGGCGTTGCGCAGCAGCCTTTTCGCGCTCTATCTGCTCGGCCCGCTGCTGGGCTTCCTGCGCTGTCAGGGCGGCGGTGATGGCGCGCCGGTAGGCGAGCCCGGTCTCTGCGGTGACGATCAGCAGCAGCGGCGCGACCGCATGCACGGCCACGCCGACCAGGTCTTTCCTCAGTGCGGAGTCGGCGACGTTGAGGGCGAGGGTCATGCAGCCGGTCATCCACCGCAGGACGACGGGCCACCGGCCGCCGTGTCCGCCCAGCCGCGCCAGCACGGCGTCGAGGCGGACCACGATGACGACCGCGGCGTCCACCACCAGCGGCAGAATCGGCGCGGTCCAGTCCCACTCATCCGGCGTGTGCTTCGCCATGAGCGGGGTCACGGTGAGGATTGAGTAGAGCATCGCCCCGGCGACGATCAGCCAGGTCCCGACCGACAACGCGCGCTCGGCTGAACGGATCTGAACACTGTTCATTCCGCCGCCTCCCGCACCGTGATCGAGGCGATCAGCCGGACCGGCGACGCGGGATCGTCACCGGGCGCGATGTCCTCGATCCAGTCCCACTCCGTGTCGTCCGTGAACGCGTAGCCGAGCGCGTTCAACGCCCGTGAACGCTCCTGAACGGTCGGCACCGCAGCGCCGCCGAAGTGGTACTCGGGCCACTGCGACACCGGCCCGGGCAGCACCACGTACAGCCGCCAACGGCCGCTCGTCCAGCTGGCGGCCATCTGCGCCGTGAACGTGCCGGCCATCAGGCCACCTCCGGCGCGCTCGCAGCCGACCGGTTGACCAGCGCCCTACGCGCGGACAACACCCGGCGGCGCGCCCGCCGGATCCGCCGCGCGTCCAGCGGAGACAGCGACCGGTCCAGCACCGTAATCTGCGCGTCCAGCAACTCGAGCTCCGCCGTGATGACGGGCATCTCGTGCTCGATCGCGTCCAGCTCCGCGGCCGTGGGCTCGCGGTCGAAACCAGCGGCGGTAACAACCGCCTGAACAGCACCGATGTGCTCCATGGGTCGTACTCCTCTCAGACAGGAACGGCCCAAACAGCGGCCCCGGTGGTAGGACACCGGGGCCGCGCGCCGTAGAAGTCGGTAGATCCGGCTCCCCACGCCCCACCCGTACGGCAGCAAGCCGGACGGGCGAGGGAGGCAACCGGCCGCAACACCGGAGCGCTGCGGAAGGGTTGGGATTGCGTTGTCCTCTGCGCAGGCGAGAGCCCACGCACGCCGCCTGCTTGGGGCACAGGAGAGACGGCAAATCCTTGGCACGCTGTTCAGTTCTCAAGGCGCTATCGCTTCCTTCGAGCCCGTTTCACGGAGCCCTCCGGGCGTTGCGGGCACGCGAAGCAGCCCCAACAGGGGCTGTAGTCCTAGGACTGCGTGACCGCTAGTGAGACAATGCACCCGCAGTCCCAGGACTGTCAACAGTCCTGGGACTATGTTTCACTGGTCGCGTCGAGAGGAGGCTCGTATGGCACCGAAGTGGCGGGAGCTGGCGGACAAGCTGGCGGAGCGAATCAGGTCGGGCGAGTACGCGCCCGGTCAGCAGTTGCCCCATATCAGGGACCTCGTCGAGGCCGGGGAGGGGTCAAAGTCCACGGTCCATGCGGCCTACAAGGCGCTGGAAGCGGAAGGTCTTATTGCGTCGTCCCGCGGCCACGGCACGATCGTGCGGCAGCAGACTCCACTGAAGCGGCTCGGCATCGCGCGGTACGACAAGGCGAAGTGGCGCGACGGCGACGAGGTGGCGTTCATCGCCGACCGGGTGGCGTCGGGACGCGCCTACCGCCGTGGAGAGCAGACGCAGACGGTCTCTCGTGTCGAAGCCCCGCCGGCGGTCGCTGAGGCGCACGGCCTGCCTGTCGGTGCCGACGTGTACGCGCGCGCCCGCCTGGTGAAGGAGGGCGACCAGCCCACGCACACCCTGACCAGCTACTACCGCCCCGAACACGTCGAGGGCACGCGTATCGTCGACCCTCAGCCCGGCCCGGCCGGCCGCGGCGGTGGCTTCCGCGTTCTGTACGACGCGGGGTACGAGATCGACCACATGAAGGAGCAACTCTTCGCCCGCGTCCCCACGGCAGAGGAGGCAAAGCTTCTTCAACTGACTCCCGGGGAATGGGTGGTTGAGCTGCACCGCACGACGTTCACAGCCGACGGCACGGTGGTTGAGTTCGCCATTGGGATGCACGCCGCATCGCGCTTCGCGTGGGAGTACGACTTCAAGGTGCCGGACTCGGCGAACGATCAGGAGGCGCGGCAGTGATCTCGGAGCAGGCGTGGGCGGATGCCCAACTTCTGTGGGACTACCACCAGATGCACCACGAGCCGCGGCCCTGCTCGGTCGCAATCGGCCTTGGTAGCCATGACTTGGGCGTGGCTGACACAACGGTGGAGCTCTTCAAGCGCGGCATGGCGCCGCTCATCGTCTTCACGGGGGCGACCAGCCCCACCACGAAGGACCGCATGCCGCGCGGCGAGGCGGTCCACTATCGAGAGCGCGCACTGCAGTTGGGCGTGCCGGCTGACGCGGTGCTGGTGGAGCCTCTCGCCCGCAATACGGGCGAGAACATCCGCTTCTCGCGCGCGCTGCTGGAAGAGACCGACGTCGCTGTCTCATCCGTGCTGCTGATCAGCAAGCCGTACGAGGAACGGCGCGCGTATGCCACGGCGCGGAAGCTGTGGCCCACAGTTGAGATCGTGAGCGCATCCACACCGATGGCTTTCGCGGACTACGTGGAGTCGATTCAGGATGCGCGCCTGGTGATTGACATGCTTGTTGGCTCACTTCAGCGGCTGCTGATCTACCCTAAGCACGGATTTATGATCAGCCAGACGGTGCCCGACGACGTGAGGGCGGCGTACGAGCGGCTGGGCCGCGCAGGCTTCACAAGTCGACTCGTGCCGGAAGGCGCAGATGCGAGTCGCTGAGCGCATTTACGTGCACAGAACCGCAGCCTGAGTAACAACTATCTCTACGGGTTCAAGGCGCCGCACAAGCGCGCCGCGGCCGCGGGCTTGCCTCTGTCTCGCCCGGCTGCCCACTGCCGGACGGCGGCGCACCGAGCGCGGACGCCAACCGTTTGAGAATCGGCCAGCACGGGCGGGTGTGCGCGTTGCCCCCGAACGGAGTTCAACTTCACGCGGCGCAGAGCAAGATGTCCGTCATGAAGCGCATACCTAAGGCCCTCGGTGCCATCCTGCTCGGCCTCCTCGCGGTGGTCGCGCTCTGCGGCTACGGCTGGCTCCTGTGGAAAGGGCCCTGGTACTTCGACCGGCCGCACCTCCGGCAGCGTGACCTCCAGCCAGCCGATGGCGTCGTGATCACCGGCTTCCGCACCATGCTGGTTGCCCTGGGAGCGGGACTGATCACGGTCATCGGCCTTTGGTACACCAGCCGAAATCATAGACTCGCGCGAGAGCAATTCACTCAAACCCAAAACCAATTGAAGCTCGCTCAACAACAATTCGAGCATGCGCAAGAACAGTTCGCGCATACACAAAGAAAGGATCGAGAGCAGGCGGAGATTGCCCGCGAAGGGCAAGTCGCAGATCGCTACGTTGAGGCGATCAAGCTTCTGGGGTCTAGTAGCCTTACTCAACGCCTAGGCGGCATTTACTCTCTTGAACGGATCATGAATGACAGCGAGCGAGACGCGAATACCGTGGTCGAGGTGCTAGCAGCATTCATCAGAAAACCGCCGCGTGCAGACGATGAAGTCGGCGCGGCCACGTCGAAGCCGCCTGTCTCCGAGGATGTGCAAGCGGCGGTAACGGTCCTGGCCAGGATGCCCGAAGGTAGACCAGGTACTCCAGTAAATCTAGCAGGGTCCGACCTGCGAGGGGCCAAACTCGAACGCGCTAACCTCGCCCTGTGGGACTTGCGATTTGCCGATCTCTACAAGGCGAACCTGCGATGGTCGGAGGCTGTCGGTGCAAACCTAGAGGGTGCAAATCTAGAAGGTGCGAACCTGTATGGTGCAGACTTGCAGGGTTCTGACTTGAGTGAAGCCAATCTCGTTGACGCGAACCTATGGGGTGCTAAGACCCGTGAGGCTGTTCTCTTTCGCGTGGACCTTTCGCAATGCCTAAATTTGCATCGCAGTCAGATACTCGATGCTTTCATTCTGGTCAGCACGATCCTGCCGAAAGATATGAAAGGGGATGAGCAAATCGAGCAGCGCATGCGGGAAGGGGAACGGATCGCCGACGGCAGGGACCCTTACAATGTCTAGATCCCGGCATATGCGGCCTTCCGTTGCACCGTGCGAGCATCGCGACCGCAGCAACGAAGGCGCTAAGTACTGGCGTAACCCTGAAAATCTGATGTCTACGCTCCGTGCCACGGCTGTGCCACATCGTGCGGCTAATGTCAGCAGCTACTTTGCGCCCCGATGCGCCGCCGTTAACCGTGCCTGGGCTGGCCTCGCCCTGCGATCACCTCGCGTCCTCGCTCCACCTGCCGCCAGGCTTAACAAAGCCGCTCCACACGTATCGTTAGCCAAAGTGCTCAGCTAGGGCGGAAATTGCGCGCGCTGTCACGTCTGGGATAGTCCCCAGACCGGAGATGGTGACAAGTCGACCCTCGCCCCTATATTTCTGAATAATGGGTTTCCTGACGTCATTCCAAACGTCCCAGCGTTGTCCGATCACACGCCTTGAATCATCCGCTCGCAACGCGAGGTCACCGCCGCAGACGTCGCAGACGCCGTACCGTTTGGGCGCCGCATACGCCAGGTGAGCAACGTGGGAACTATCTCGCGTGCAGATCCGGCGGCCCACAAGACGCTTGAACGCCTCCTCCCGAGGAATCTCGAAATCTAACGCGACGTCAACCCTCTTGGCTTCCAGCGCGAGTATCTCGTCGATCATCTCCGCCTCGACTAAATTGCGTGGTACTCCATCGAGGAGGAAACCGCCATGCACGTCCGGATCCGCCAGTCGCTCACTGAGTATTCCCAGAACAATCTCATCCGGGATCAGTAGACCTGCTTCAATGAAACTCTTGACCTTAACACCTAGGTCTGTACCCTCAATAATGTTCTTACGGTACAAATCTCCGAGGTGCACTGAGGGAATACCGAGCTCCCGGCTGAGAAATGCACGCTGTGTACCCTTACCTCCTGCCGGAGGGCCCACCAAGAGGATCCGGAGGGACTCTCTAGCGCGCAGTTGAGCAGAATCCGGGAGTAAATGACCTCCGAGGGAGCCGGCATCGAGAAGCATCTTCTTCGCCGATCGCGATATCTCATCCGCCTGTTCTCGTGCGGACTCCAGGATGGTTCGCGCTTCGGCTCGCGCTGCCTCAAGAATCTGGTCTGCTTCTTCCCTCGCCTGTGCCAAGACATGTTCAGCGAGATCCGACGGCGGGTGGTGCCCGTCGTCAGGGGCGACGGCAGCGCCCTCATGAGGCTTGGGCAGCGAAGGGTGCTTCCTCCCCTTCCGTGCACTGGCCGCTCGGCGCTGATGAAGCTTGATCTTCTTCCATCTCGCTCGCCACTGCTCACGCAGTCCGTGATCATCGTCGACCAACTGCCGCACCAGTTCAAGTGTGAAATCCATGGACGGAAGTCGCTTTCCGCCAAGAGCCTCGGAAATCGCGGAGGAGGAGAGAGTCACGCGCCCTGCGCATCTCGCAGCCGCCTCGATCTCTCGGTAGGCAGGGGCGCCACGATCTACGTGTAGTTCGTGCAGTGCGTCAGCGAAAGCAGCCAGTTCGCGCTCGTAGGTGTGGATGGCGCGAACCTCAGACGACTCAGACGGTTCAGACACGCCAACGGCTCCCTCCCGTTGTCCGGACGGTTCACGGCGTGCCTGCCAGTCAGGCGTATGTCGCGCGGCTGACACTCCCTCAGACCAGCGTAGGGGCCTGTGACCGAAGACTGCCGAGCTTCGCCGAATATTGCCGTACGCAGGCGATCGTCCTCGGACGTTCCGCACCTTTCATCTGTCCTCGGCCTTCAACGGTCCTTGGTCGGAGGTCTCCGGGCCTCGTCGCTCCGCTACCTAAGTGCCGAATGCCAGCGCTCTCATGGACCCATCGCACAGGGCGGGCCCCGACAGTCGGAGCAACGCCCATGCAGGAAACGAGGTGCTTTATGGCTGCCTGGCCGCGGACGCAGTGCCCCGTCTGCCGCCGCTCCATCGCGGTGAACCCAGACACCCGGAAGATTGTCGACCACAAGCACCCGCGCCCCCGTGAACAGGCGCTGGATCTTGTGCTGTGCCACGGGTCGGAACGGGAGGTTGAACTGGGCGGCGTGCTGTTCCTGCCCTTCGACGAGGAGGCTGAGGAGGGGAAGTTGACGCTGTTCTGAGCGGCGGCCGCGTGCGGTCACGAAGTGGTCATGGTGAGGCTCTGCGCGGCCAACCTGTGGCCAACACCCCAGCATGGAAGTCCTTCGACACTCGTCTGCCGAGGTCACGTGCCTGGAGGATCGACGTAGGCGTTGGTCTTGAAAACCGTCGTGGCGCAAGTCACCGTGGGTTCAAATCCCACACCCACCGCAGCAGTTCAGAGAACGTGCTGATCAGAAGGGGTGTCCCGTTCCAGGGGGCACCCCTTCGTCATGGGGCCTGTCTCACCCTGAACCGCCCCGTACCGCTTTGGATCATCGTGTGTGGACCAGGTGTGGACCAGATTTCTCCCTGCTCCGGGCCTCCCAACAGGCACTTTGGGCCATGTGTGGGCCGGCGGGGCTTCATCTGCTGGCACCGAGTGACGAACTCGCACTTGCCCGGATAAATCGATCTGGTGTTCGACTTCACTTTTCGTTCCGTGCTACCTTCACCCGCCGGTGGATGGCACCGCGACGACCCCCACTCCGCGATGAACAGCCGCCTCAACTTACTCTGTTGGAGGTGCCCGTGGCTCACGCCACAAGATCAGGCCGCAAGCGAACTCTCCTACGCGGTGGTATCGCCGCTGCAGTTGCACTTGGCCTTACTGCCGGTGTCGCGCCACACTCTCTCTCCAGCGCTCACGCCGAGACGGCACCGCTGGTGATCCCGCTGCCCGATCGGTACAAACCGACGGGCAACCCTGTGTTCGGGGCAGGGACCACCGGCGTACTGGAGCGGCGCGAGCTGGCCACAGTTGCCGCGATGAGCGAGTACCAATGGACCCCGTACGGTGGGGATTCCATCTTCGCGGGCTCCCCGTCGGACCAGGTCACCGCCACTGCCTCCGACATCGTCAGCGACTCCTTCACCGACCGGGTGACGCTTAAGGACATGAAGGCAGGTAGCAGCACAACTCTGACCCTGCCCGCCGGACAGCTCTTCAAGGGAAGTTTCGGCGACGCCGTGCTCACGGCCACCCGGAACGAGACCAATGAGATCAACGGCCTGCACATACTGCGCAAGACGGCCGACGGCCTGTCCGACACTCCCGTCACCGGGCTGAGCGGCTGGGTGGAGCGGTACGACACCGTGCTCGGCGGCGACACCCGCTCGGTCGCAATCTGGTACGCAAAGCCCGATGGGACTCGTGGTGTCGGCTTGCTGGACCTGGAGTCGGCGAGCGTCCGTCCGATCCTGCCGGGCGTGACCGGAGGAGCCACCGCCCGCGTGGTGTTCTCCGACACGCGCCTGGCCTGGTACTCGCCCGACGGCGGGAACACCACCGTGCGCGTACTGAACCGCGAAGCGCTGGATGGCCCGGACGCCAAGGTGGCGCTGCCGACCGGCGGTGAAGGCACCGTGCGGATCGGGCTCGTCGGCGACTCGCTCCTGACGACCTGGGACGTGCAGCAGCAGGACGGCGACCTCCTCCAGCGACTGGGCGAGCCACTCAAGGCGGTCCCGATCGCCGGCGGCGAGGCCACGACACTATTGCCACACGCGCATGCGGAGATGGCGCAGGTGCCGGGCGGCGGCGTCATCGTCACCGGCGGTGACACGGCACAGGATTGGGCAGTGCGCAAGGTTACCGCCACCGACGACGGCAGTCTGGGGCTGACCACGCTGCGGACTGTGCCCGTCAAGCGTGCGGCGGTGGACGGGGTGTCGCTGACCGCGGGAGAGTTGGTGACGAGCGAGCGGGACAGCAACTACCTTCCCTCCCTGTACCAGCGGGACATCACACTCGGCGGGACACCGGAGGCAGGAGAGCGTTCCCTGCTGGCGCAGCCCGATCCGGCGGCTGCCGGGGACGCGCAGCGGGAGTTCTCCACCGCGCCGGTCACAGGTACCGGTGATGGCCGGTACGCGCTGACTGCCATCGGCGAGGATGGCCGGTACGACCTGGAGGTGGTGGCTCCCGGTGGGCAGAAGACGGTCGTGCCACCGGTGGACCCGGCGACCGGTGAGGCGCTGCCGACGGGCCACCACACCTGGGTGACCTCGGCCTCCGGACGGTATGTGGTCTTCGGCGACCTCGGGCGCCTGGACAGCGACGTTCAGTACGTGGTCGACCTCGAGGCGGCGGGTGGCGCCAAGGTGATCCGCACCTACAAGGGCCGCGGTGGAGTCGCTGTGCGGGGTACGGAACTGTGGACGGCCGGAGACGTCGCGGGCACGCTGACGTCCCTCGACCTGAAGAGCGGTGCGACCGAGACGGTGCAGACCGGCGACGACTGCGTCCCGGTGGACGTGCAGGCTGTCGGCCGCTGGGTGTCCTGGGACTGCCACCTGAGCATTTCGGGCGGCCACGGTGTGTACGACCGCGTGTCCAAGGAGCAGGTGGGCGGGTACTACTCGGGCACGCTCGGTGACGGCTACATCGTCACCCACGACACTGACAACCAGCGGCTGATCGTGTCGTCCATCGGGGGGGACACCAGGATCATCGCTACGACACCCGAATGGGCTGCCGGGAAGTACCTCGACGTGGACCGTTTCGGCACCGGCATCGCCTTCCTCGCGGACGACGCCAAGGACCTGCAGATCTTCGATTCCGGCGTGCCGACCTCGCCGCTCGCGGAGATCGAGTCGAGGGTCGAGACATCGGTGGACCTGCAGTCCGCCACCGACCCGACGTGGCAGGCGACGTGGCAGCTCTCCAAGCCTGCCGTCGGCGCCAAGGTCACGATCAGGAACCGTGCCGGCAAGGTCGTGCGTACGCTCGATGCGGCGCTGAGCGCTGCGGCCCTCACGACCGCCTGGGACGGCCGCACGGACTCCGGCAAATCGGCGACCAATGGCACTTACACCTGGCAGCTGACAGCCGCACCAAAGGATGGCTCTGGCGCCGACCTGTCACTGACCGGCGAGATAACCCTCACCAGTTGAACCGCGCCGGTACGTATTTCCTATGTCGGGGCTGGGAACCTCAACGCGGACGGATAGGCCGATCTGCTGGCCCGGCACCAGGACGGCGCTGTTCTAAGTAGATAGAGATCAAACCGAAGACAGGCAGGCGCTGGCGCAACGGACGCACGTCCGTCCGGAACAAGGCGGCACCACCCG
>NZ_JBSFMS010000013.1:0-91982 GCF_053599675.1 Streptomyces sp. NPDC000880
GTCCGGGGAACTCCCCGGACCGCCTCGGGACGACCACCCCCGACCGGAGTAACGACATGTATCTGACCCTCTCGAGGCTGGATTTCATCCTGGGCCTCGTCCTCTTCCCCGCGTGGCTCGCCGCGGCGATACTGGTGCGGCGGCAGGCCGGCCGGCCCACGGCCGGACGAGCTCGACGCACCGCCCGCATCGCCCTCGTACTGCTGTCGCTCGCCCTGCTCGCGACCGTCGCCAAGCTCGTGGCGTTCGTCCAACTGGCCGCCATGGACTGGGTGTTCGTCTCGGACCGGCGCTCGATCACCTTGCTGGCACTGCTCCTTCCCGCTGTCCTCGCGACCGTCGTCCTCACCCTCCCCCGGGTCGTTTCCGCGGCCAGGCGGCGGCCGGAGGACCGCGAGGCGGCCCTGTCCGACGCGGAGCGCGCGCAGGCCGCGTCCCTGCGTACCGTGCTGCCGCCGCAGATCACCGCGGTCGGCGCTATGGCGGGCTTCTTCGAGAAGTTCCTGCCGCCGCACCGGTCGACGCTGCTGAACCTGGTGGTGGGCATCGGGATCCTGGCACTGTTCACGGCGCTGCTCACGGTCCGCGCCCGCGGCCGGGTCCACCGGCTCGCCCAGGGCGTCACGCCCGTCCGGCGTTCGGCGGGCCGCACCTGGGGCGTTCGCCTGGGCACCACCGTCGTGGCGCTCGGCGCCGTGTTCGGCCTGGTCTCCTTCGGGCTGAGCAACAGCAAGCTGCCGGGCACCTTCTCGATGATGCAGGGCGAGCCCGACTACGGCGGCGGCCCGGCCGGCAGCCACAGCAACATGGCAGGCGGGCCCCATATGCACGGCGGGTCCGGCAGCGCCGCCGCGGTCAGCGTCGACTCGCTCAAGGGGCCGCGGGACGGTAAGCCCGACCGCGTCTTCAACCTCACCGCGCAGGAGAAGAAGGTCACGCTGGCCTCCGGCAAGAGCTTCACCGCATGGACGTACAACGGGCAGATCCCCGGTCCGGAACTGCGGGTGAAGGAAGGCGAGTTGGTGGAGATCAAGCTCACCAACCGGCTGCCCGGAGAGATCCCGGTCACCATCCACTGGCACGGCCTGGACGTCCCCAACGGCGAGGACGGAGTGGCCGGAGCCACCCAGGACGCGGTGCAGCCCGGCCAGTCGTACACCTACCGCTTCCGCGTCGAGGAGTCGGGCACCCGCTGGTACCACTCCCACCAGCAGGCCTCCGAGCAGGTCAAGCGCGGCCTGTTCGGCCCGCTGGTGATCGAGCCGGCCGAGCAGACGCGCCCGGTCGACAAGGACGTGACGGTCGTCGCGCACGACTGGGAGACGCCTGACGGCATCTTCCCGGCGTTCGGCGCCTCCGACACGCTCGACCGGCGCACCGCCAAAGCGGGCGAGAAGGTCCGGCTGCGGCTGGTCAACAGCTCCAACCTGACCAAGACGTTCGCGCTGACCGGCGTACCGTTCAAGGTCACCGCGCTGGACGGCACCGACATCAACAAGCCCGCTGAGATCAAGGACGAGCGGCTGGTGGTGGGCGGCGCCCAGCGAATGGACGTGGAGTTCACCATGCCGAACTCGCCGGTCCGGCTGACGGACTCGGCGGCGAGGGACGCGGGGATCATCTACTCACCCGACGGTAAGGGCGACATCGAACCGAAGCTGGACGGGCCAGAGTTCGACCTGACCAGCTACGGCGAGCCCACCAGCACGCCGTTCGACGCTCAGAGCAAGGCCGACCGCAATTTCAAGCTCACCTTCGACGACTGGCTGGGCTTCTACAACGGCAAGTTCGGCCTGCGCCAGACCATCAACGGCAAGGTGTTCCCGGACGCCCCGATGCTGATGGTCAAGGAGGGCGATCTCGTCCGCACGAAGTTCATCAACCGCGGTGAGGAGGACCATCCGATCCATCTGCACGGCCACCACATGCTGGTGCTGAGCAAGGACGGCAAGAAGACCACCGGCAGCCCCGTCTGGCTGGACACCATCAACGTCCGGCCGGGTGAGCAGTGGGAGGTCGCCTTCAAGGCCGACAACCCGGGCATCTGGATGGACCACTGCCACAACTTCATCCACACCGGTCTCGGCATGGTGATGCATCTGACGTACGAAGGGGTCACCACGCCCTACTCGGTCGGCGGCGAGGCACACAACCGGCCCGAGTAAGACGCGCGCAAGCCCAAGGCCCGGGTCCCCGAAAGGGCCCGGGCCTTCTTGCTGTACGCCTGTCAGCCTCCGCGACGCTCGTCGAGGAACGAGGTGTTGTGCTTGCCGTCCCGGAAGAGCGGGTCGGCCAGTACCTCCCGCAGCAGCGGGATCGTGGTGCGCACTCCGGGCCCTACGACGCGGAACTCGGCCAGCGCCCGGTCCATCCGGTCCAGGGCCTGGCCCCGCTCGGGCGCCCAGGTGATCACCTTGGCGAGCAGCGAGTCGTACTGGGAGGGCACCCGCCAGCCCGCGTATCCGTGGGTGTCGACCCGGACGAAGGGGCCGCCGGGCGGGACGAACTCGTCCAGCGTGCCCGGGCACGGGGCGAAGTTACGAGCGGGGTCCTCCGCGTTGACCCGGCATTCGACCGCCGTGCCACGCGGGATCAGGTCCTCCTGCTTGAAGCCGAGCGCCTCCCCCGCGGCGACGCGGATCTGTTCGCGTACCAGGTCGACGCCGAACACGGCCTCGGTCACCGGATGTTCCACCTGGATACGGCAGTTCATCTCCATGAAGGAGAAGCCCTCGTCGTGGACGAGGAACTCGAAGGTGCCGACGCCGGTGTAGCCGACCGCGCGGGCGCCGCGCACCGCCGCCTTGGCCATGGCCTCGGACAGTCCCGGGTGCAGCCCGGGCGCCGGGCTCTCCTCGATGAGCTTCTGGTGCCGGCGCTGTACGGAGCAGTCGCGTTCGCCGAGGTGCAGCACCGTGCCGTGGCCGTCCGCCAGCACTTGGACCTCGATATGGCGGGCGCTGTCGCAGAACCGCTCCAGATAGACCCGGTTGTCGCCGAAGACGGCCTGCGCGGTGGCGCGGGTCTGCCGGTAGGCCGGCAGCAGGTCGCTGGACTGGCGTACGACGGTCATGCCGCGGCCACCGCCGCCCGCCGCGGCCTTGATGATGAGCGGGAAGCCGATGCGGTTGGCGAGGTCGGTCGCCTCGGTCGCGCTGTCGACGGTACCCGGGCTGCCGGGCAGGACCGGCAGCCCGGCATCCGTCATCAGCGCCCGGGCGACGGCCTTGTCGCCGAGCTGGGACAGGACTTCGGGCCGCGGGCCGATGAAGACCAGACCGTTGTCGGCGCAGATCTCGGCGAAGTCCGGGTCCTCGGAGAGGAATCCGTAACCGGGGTGCACCGCGTCGGCGCCGGTGCGCAGCGCGGCCTCGATCACCGCGGGCGCGGACAGATAGCTTTTGCGGGGCATGCCCGGGCCGATCTGGACGGCGGTGTCGGCCGCGCGTACGTGGGCGCTGTCCCGGTCGGCGGTGGAGTGGACCGCCACCGTGCGGATGCCCATCTCGCGGCATGTCCTGATGACCCGCAGGGCGATCTCACCCCGGTTCGCCACCAGGACCGTGTCGAGGCTCACGGTCAGTCCTCCTTGTCCGTGCCGGGGAAGTCACTGGGGTCGAGGAGAACCAGGGGCTGTCCGTACTCGACCGGCTCCCCGTCGTGGATCAGCACCTCGACCACGCGTCCCGGCCTGGTGGCCTCAACCGGGTTCATCAGCTTCATCGCCTCGATGATGCCCAGCTGCTGTCCGGCCTCGACGTGGTCGCCGACCTGGACGAAGTGCGGGGCTCCCGGTGACGGCGCCGCATAGAACGTGCCGACCAGCGGCGCGCATTCGCGGAAGCCGTCGAGCGCCGCCTCCTCCTCGCGGGGCGGCGCGGCGGGGGCACCGGGGCCGGGAGGCGGCTGCCCCTCGTCCCACTCGACCTCCACGCTGGCCGCGCCCAGCGCCACCCGTACCTTGCGCGGGTGGCTCGGTCCGACCCGTACGACCTCCGCGATGCTGCGGCAGATGTCGGTGAGGGCCAGCCCACTGGTGTCGTAGTCCAGTCCGGCGAGCGGGTCGCCGGACCCGCTGCGCACGCTGTCCTTGGTGACTTCGGTCATCGGTCTCTCTCCGTAGTACCTGCCGTTGCGGTTGCGCCTGTTGACGTCTGCAGATGCGCACCGTCCGCCAGCCCGAAGGCGCGGAAGCGGGCGCGGCGCGCGGCGCTGGAGCCGGTCGTGCCGCGCAGTTCGCGAAGCGCCACGACGACTGCCCGGCGTACCGCGTCGCTCATCACCGTGGTGTCGGTGTGGCCGCCGCCCTCCGGCTCGGGAATGACTCCGTCGACCACTCCGAGGCGCAGCAACGAGGCGGCGTCCAGGCCGAGTTCGTCGGCGGCCACCGCGGCCTCGGCAGCGTTCTTCCAGAGAATCGCCGCGCACCCCTCCGGGCTGATCACCGAGTAGGTCGCGTTGGCGCACACCAGCACCCGGTCGGCCACCCCGAGGGCGAGCGCGCCTCCGCTGCCGCCCTCGCCGGTCACCACGGCCACCACCGGGACGGTCAGCGAGCCCATGAGCCGCAGGTTCTCCGCGATGGCGTTGGACTGGCCGGTCTCCTCGGCGGTGAGCCCCGGATATGCGCCCGGGGTGTCGATGAGGGTGACCACGGGCATGCCCAGCTTGGCCGCGAGCCGCATCAGCCTGGCGGCCTTGCGGTATCCGGCGGGCGAGGGCATGCCGAAGTTGCGGCTGACGAGTTCGGCGGTGGTGTGGCCCTTCTGGTGGCCGATGACCATCACCGGGAGGCCGTCGAGGCGGCCGATTCCGCCGACGATGGCCGGGCACTCCTCGCCGGCGCGGTCGCCGTGCAGTTCGACGAAGCCGTCCAGCCAGTGGCCGATGTGCTCGAGCGCGGTGGGCCGGCCGGCCTCACGGGCGAGCTGTACGCATTCCCAGGCGGGCAGTTGGTCGAGGAGCTGGCTGTCCCGCACCACCGGGTCGTCCTCGCCCTCGCCCCAGCTCGGGCCGGGGATCTCGGTGGCCGCAAGGAGACGGCTGAGACGGCCGCGGAGCTCGGTGCGCTGCCAGACGTCGTCCACCAGGCCGTGTTCCAGGAGGAATTCGGCGGTCTGGAAGCCCGGCGGGAGCTTCTGCCGGATGGTCTGCTCGATGACTCGCGGCCCGGCGAAGCCCATCCGCGCCCCGGGCTCGGCGACGACCACGTCGGAGAGTGTCGCGAAGGAGGCGGCGACTCCGCCGTAGGTGGGGTCGGTGACCAGGGTGACGGTGAGCAGCCCCGCCTCGTCGAGTTCCGCGAGCGCGTTGCTGGTCTTGGCCATCTGCATCAGCGACAGTGCGCCCTCCTGCATCCGCGCCCCGCCGGAGGCGGTGACGATGAGCAGGGGCGTACGGTCCTTCAGCGCGGTCTCGGCCGCGGTGGTGATCGCCTCTCCGGCGGCGACGCCGAGGCTGCCGCCGAAGAACCGGAAGTCCATGACGGCGGCCACGAGCGGCCGCCCCTCGATACGGCCGCGTACCACGAGGACCGAGTCCTGCTGGCCGGTCTTGCGGCGGGCCTGGTCGAGTCGTTCTCCGTAAGGCCGCTGGTCCACGAAGTCCAGCGGGTTGGTGAGGGTCTTGGGCACCGCGACGGGCTGCGCCCTGCCCCCGTCGAAGAGCTGGCTGATCCGGCTGGGGGCGTCGAGGCGGGCATGGGCACCGCACTCGGGGCAGACCTGCAGCAGGCGTACATATCGTTTTCCGTAGACCAGGGAGCGGCACTGGGAACAGGTCACCCATGCCGCCGGCTCGCTCTCCGCGGCGGGCCTGGCCGGTCGTGCGGTGGTGGTCATCGGAACTTGCCCTTCAGTAGGACGCGTCGACCTCGTAGATGCCGAACGGCACGGGGAGCCGGGTGTCGCGGTACGGACGCAGGGGTGCGGTGTCCGCCCGGTGCCCGGCGCCCTGCTCCCAGCGCTGGAATGCGGCCAGGTCCGCCCAGCGGCTCACGACGATGAGGGCGGTGGGGTCCGCCGGGGAGCGCAGCAGCTCGTTGCCGAGCATCCCGGGGACCTCCGCCAGCCGCTTGCTGACCAGGTGGTACGCCTCGCGCACTGCCTGGAGCTGCTCCTCGTCGTGGGCCGCCTGGTAGACCAGCACCCTCACTTCACCGGGCATCCGCGGATGCCTTGCCCTCGATGTGCGTGACGACGCGCATGGTGTGGAACTCGCCGCCGCGGCGGAAGGGGTGGAGCTTGGCGCGGTGTTCCAGATGCGCCGGGCTCTCCTCGAACGCCCGGAAGCGCGGCTCGTCCACCCAGTCGCTGATGATGTAGTAGCTGCTCTGCGCGTCCGTCGCCCGCGAGAGCCACTGGCCGAGGTTGGCGGGGTGGCCGGTCACCGCGTCGGTGCCCGCCAGCCACTCCTTCTCGAACTCCTCCTCGAGACCGGGCTCGATGTCCATGCGGAGCAGCACCCGGAAGACGGTGGGGGCCATCAGGAGATACCTCCGTCCACGCTGATCGTCGCGCCGGTGACATAGCGGGCCAGATCGCTGGTGAGCCACAGGACCGCGCCCGCGACCTCGTCGGGGGTGCCGAGCCGGCCGAGTGCTGTCTTCGCGCTGTACCGCTCGATCATGACCTTCTGCTGGTCCTCGGGGAGCGCGTACAGGTTCTCGGTCTCCACCACGCCGAGCGCGACGATGTTGAACCGGATGCCCCGGCCGCCGAACTCCTTGGCCAGGGACCGGTTGAAGCCGGCCAGTGCCGCCTTGGTCGCCGTGTAGTGGGAGCGCAGCGGTATGCCGGCGTCGACCGCCTTCGACCCGATGCCGATCACCGAGGAGCCCGCGCCGAGGAGCGGCAGGGTTCCCTGGATGATCAGGTGGGAGCCGGTGAGGTTGGTGTCGACGACGCGCCGCCACTCCTCCAGGGGCAGGTCCTCGTAGGGTATGTGGCTGATGGCGCCCGCGTTGTTGACGACCAGGTCGAGATGTCCGTAGTGGGTACGGGCGTGCTCCACCAGGGCGGTGACGTCCGCGGGGTCGGAGACGTCGGCCCGCACGAGATGGTGCGCGCCGCCGGTCTCCTTGAGTTCGTGTGCCAGCGAGGTCACGGCTTCGCTCTCCTGCCGGTAGCAGGTGAGTACATCGACGCCGGCCTGTGCCAGTGCCCGTACGATGCCCCGGCCCACCCCGCGGGTGCCGCCGGTGACCAGGGCTTTCTTGCCCCTGAGACCGAGATCCATGGTTTCCTCCGTAAGCGTCACAGGCGTCAGAGCAGCAGGGCGAGCGCAGAGCAGTTGACGAAGAGGGCGAGCACGGTGATCACGCTGCGCCGCTGGTTCCAGGCGCCCCAGTTCCAGCGGGGGTCGTTCGCCTCGAAGTCGTCCGGCAGGTTGTCCGGATCGAGGGTCAGCACCCACTTGTTGACGGGCACATTCTTGGTGAGCGAGATCGCGACCGTGACCGCCGCCAGCACGGACCCGACGATGAACAGCACGCGGGCCGCAAAGTCCGGGGCGATTACGGCCAGTACGACGTCGCCGATCAGCGTGCCGAGCAGGCACAGCGGCATCGCCGGGTCGTAGCGGGTGGCGAAGAAGGCGTGGGCGTGCACATAGCGGTCGGCCGGGAGCGCCGCGAGGAGCGGCCAGCCGCCCAGCTGGGTGCCGAACAGCACCCCGGCCGCCAGGCCGTTGAGCAGCACGACTGCCGGAGCCAGGAAGGCGAGCACCTGCTTCCTCCTAGCTCGCCTCGGCCCGGCGGCCGGCCGCGGCCTCGACCTTCTGCTTGATGAGGTCCATCTGGATGGCGGTGTTGCGGTTGAGGTGCTCCGTCATCCCGGAGTCGCTGGCCGGTGCCTCGGGCTTCATGTGGAAGTCCTGCACCCAGCGCATCCGCACGCCGGCCTTCTCCTGGGTGTACTCCCAGTAGATGCGCATGAATTCGAACGGCCCGGTCTCGACCCGGTGCGCGTGCACGGTCTTCGCCTCGGGGTCGGGTATCCGCCGGGACACCCAGCTCCACACATTGCCGTCCTCGTCGGGGTGCATGGTCAGCCGGAAGGTGATCTCCCGGCCCTTCTCCTCCAGCACCTCGACGGAGGCGTACTCGCTGAACAGCTGCGGCCAGCCCTTCAGATCGTTCGTGATGTCCCAGACCAGTTCCATCGGCGCGTCGATCACAATGCTGTTGTCGGTGTGGCCCGCCATGGCGGCCTCCTCCCGGTAGTCGGTATTGGATGTGCGTCAGTCCCCCCGCCCGAGGACGAGCGCGGCGTTGAAGCCGCCGTGGCCGCGGGCGACGACGAGCGCGGTACGTAGTTCCTGGCGGCGCGGTTCGCCCAGCACCAGGTCGATCTCGATGCCGGGCGCCGGGGCGGTGGGTCCCACGGTGTGCGGGACGACTTGGTCGCGCAGGGCGAGCAGCGCGGTGGCGACGTCGAGTGCGGCGCCGCCTCCGTACAGCCGACCCGTCAGCGTCTTGGGCGCGGTGACCGGAACGCCCCGCGAGCCGAAGACCGCGGTGAGAGCCTCGGCCTCGGCGAGGTCCTCGTCCCGGACGCCGGACGCGTCGGCGAAGACGACGTCCACGGCGCCCGGTTCGAGTTCGGCGTCGGCGAGCGCGGCGGCGATGGTACGGCGCAGGGCCGGCGGGCGCTCGGATCCCGGCGTGGGGGTCCCCCCGGCGTAGCGAGGGGGAGGGTCGAAGCCGGCCGCGTAGCCGAGGATCCGGCCGTAGATCTGTTGTGCACCGCGGGCTTCGGCGGCCTCGGCGCTCTCGACGAGGAGCATCGCGCCGCCCTCGCCGGGCAGATAGCCCGATGCCTCGGAGTCGAACGGCAGATAGGCGCGGGCGGGATCCTGCACGGTGGAGAGCAGGCCCGTCGAGAGCTGCGCGGTCAGGCCGTAGGGGCACAGGGAGGCGTCGGTCCCGCCGGTCACCACGAGCCGGGAGCCGCCCCGGATCAGCCGCCTGGCCTGGCCGATGGCGTCGAGGCCGCCGGCCTGTTCACTGCAGATCACTCCGCACGGGCCGCGCAGTCCGTGCCGGATGGAGACCTGGCCTGTCGTCGCCGCGTAGAACCAGGCGATCGACTGGTAGGCGCCGACCCAGTCCGGGGAGTGCTGGTAGAGGCTCTCCATCTCCTTCTGGCCGAACTCGGTGCCGCCGGACGAGCTCGCGGTCACCACGGCCAGTTCGTACTCGGGCAGTTCGGACGGGGTCACATCGGCGTCGGCGATCGCCGCCTCGGCGGCGGCCAGGCCGAGATGGGTCCAGCGGTCGGTCTGCTGGATCAGCCGGCTGGGCACCTGTTCCTTGGCGACGAAGTCCGGCACCTCGCCCGCGAGGCGCACCGGGTAGGTGGACGGGTCGAAGCGGCTGATGCGTCCGATCGCCGTCTTGCCCGCGAGTACGGCGGCCCAGTGGGCCTCGGCACCGAGCCCGGTCGGCGCGACAACCCCGAGGCCGGTGACGACCGGGGCCTTGGCAGCGGTGGCACTCACCGTCAGCTCCTCCCGTTTCGGACCACACCCGGGCGGGCGAGCAGCATGGCGCTCTGGAAGCCGCCGAAGCCGCTGCCGACGCTGAGCACCACGTCCATCCGGTGCTCGCGAGCGGTCACCGGCACATAGTCCAGATCGCATTCGGGGTCGGAGGTGTGGAGATTGGCGGTGGGCGGCACCACCTGGCGGTCGAGCGCCAGGGCGCAGGCGGCGACCTCGATGGAACCGATCGCGCCCAGCGAGTGGCCCACCATCGACTTGATGGAGCTGACCGGCACGTCGTAGGCGTGCTCGCCCAGCGAGCGCTTGAAGGCGGCGGTCTCGTGCCGGTCGTTCTGCTTGGTGCCCGAGCCGTGGGCGTTGATGTAGTCCACGGCAGTGGGGGCGAGCCTGGCCTGATCCAGCGCCACCTGGATCGCCTCGGCCATCTCGCGGCCGTTCGCCTTCAGGCCCGTCATGTGGAAGGCGTTGCTGCGGCTGGCGAAGCCGACGAGCTCGCCGTAGATCCGCGCGCCGCGGCCCTCGGCGGCCTCCTTCTCCTCCAGGACCAGCACGGCGGAGCCCTCCGCGAGGACGAACCCGTCGCGGTTCTGGTCGAACGGCCGCGAGGCGTGCTCGGGGTCGTCGTTGCTGGGGGAGGTGGCCTTGATGGCATCGAAACAGGCCGAGGTGATCGGGGAGAGCGGGGCGTCGGTGGCGCCCGCGAGCACGACGTCGGCCGTGCCCTCCTCGATGAGCTGGGCTCCGTGGCCGATGGAGTCCAGGCCCGAGGTGCAGCCGGTGGAGATCAGCGCGACGGGTCCTTCCGCGCCCACTTCCCACGCCACTTCGACGGCGAGGGTGCTGGGCACCATGTACCCGTACAGATGCGGCACTCCATAAGTGTGGTCCACCAGCCAGTGCTTGCCGGCGTCACTGAGCAGGACGTACTCCTCCTCGAGACCCATGGTGCAGCCCACCGCGCTGCCGATGCTGACGCCGATGCGCTCGGGCGGCGTGTTCGCGAAGTCGTAGCCGCTGTCCTCGACCGCCTCCCGGGTGCAGACCACCGCGAACTGCGCGGCCCGGTCCATCCGCCGCACCTGGCGCGGGGCCAGACCCGCGGCCACCGGGTCGAAGTCGGCCTCGGCGGCCACCTGGGACCGGAAGGCCGACGGGTCGAAGAGCGAGATTCTGCGGGTCGCGGTGCGGCCGGCGGAGAGCAGGTCCCAGAAGGCCTCCCGGCCCACTCCGCCCGGCGCCACCACCCCGATTCCGGTGATGACGGCCTTGCGGCTCACGCGGCACCGCCCACCTGCGGATTGGGCTCTTGCGGCCGCTGGACCTCCTCGATGTCCACGTGCCCGAGTTCCGGGCGCGGGGCGAGCGGGGAGAGATGGAAGGCGGCGTGTGCCGTCTCCTTCCCCGTGTTGACAAGTCGATGGCGTACTCCGATGGGTACCAGCAGCGAGTCCCCGGGGCCGAGGCTGACCGGCTGCCCGTCCAGCGTCATCTCCAGCTCCCCGGTGACGACGTGCAGGAACTCCTCGGAGTACGGGTGGTAGTGCGTGGTGATGAAGTCGCCCGGTTTCAGGCTCAGCACTCCGCCGAAACCGGAGGTGCACCCCACGGTCTTGGGGCTGAGCGTCGTCCGGATATCGCCGCCGCGCCGAGTGTTGTGCTCGACCTCGTCGGCGTGAACCCGGACGGTCCGCGTGATCTCGGTGGTCACTGCCCGCCTCCTCAACAGCCTGTTCTCCAGCGACAGCACGCTCGCAGTCGTACCTACAGGGCGGCTCGAAATCGCGTTGACGGGAAACGGCCGAGAATCGGTGTACTCGCGCTCAAGCACCCGGCGAGTGGGATGCGGCGTCCTGGCGAGGCAAGACTTCGTCCGCCTGAAGGAGCTGGCATGCCGTTCGCCGCGATCACCTACGACATCAAGGCCGGGTACGAGAAGGAGATCACCGAGATCTTCGGCAACTTCCGCCGGGTGGGCTCCCCCGTCGTCAAGGGCGAGGGAGGCGGGGAGACGGCGCGCATTCTGGCCACCGCCGTCTTCATCCGCGACGACACCATGGTCCGGGTCATCGAGTACGAGGGCGATCTGGACGCCATCGCCCGGCACATGGCTGCCCAGCCCGGCGTCCGGGAGGTCGAAGAGAAGCTCGCCCCCTATCTGACCAGGCCCCGGGACACCGGCACGGTCGAGGGCTTCGTGGCGACATTCAAGCGGTCCCTGCTCACGTGCATGGCGCAGATGTCCGTACGCGACGCGGCTGCGCCGTCAGCGAACTGAGGGAGAATTCGTGCTCAACCGCAGGCAGTTACTCAGAAGAGGCGCGGCGGCAGGGCTGCTGGTCGCCGCACCCACCGGGCTGATCGTGGGCGGGCGGCCCGGCAGGGCCGTGGCGGCCACCACGCCGTTCACGGTGCCGCTGACGGTGCCGAAGCGGCTGCGGCCGACGCGGCTGGCCGGCCACGATCTGTACCGGCTGGCGACGCGGGAAGCGGATGTGACGATCCTGCCCGGCACCCGCACCAGAATACGCGGCTTCGGCGGTGCGCTCGCCCCGCTGATCATGGCCCGCCGGGACCGTCCCGTCGTGGTCGAGCTGAGCAATCAGCTGGCCGACCCGTTCGCGCTGCATCTGCACGGCGGGCATGTGCCGGTGCGCTCGGACGGCCACCCCAAGGACCAGATCGACCCGGGCGGCCGGCGCAGCTACTACTACCCCAACACGCAGCGGGCCTCGACGCTGTGGCTGCACGACCACACCCACCACGCGCACGCGGAGAACATCTACCGCGGTCTCGCGGCGACGTATCTGCTCACCGACAGCTTCGAGGAGCAACTGCCGCTGCCCAAGGGCCAGTACGACGTGGTGCTGCAGCTGCGTGACGCGAAGTTCGACGACAACGGCGCCTTCGTCTACGACATGCACAGGCCGGAGGACCGGCCGACGATCCTCGTCAACGGCCGCCCCAAGCCGTACTTCGAGGTGGCGGCCCGTAAGTACCGGCTGCGGCTGGTGAACACCGCCAATGAGCGGGGCTTCTTCCTCAGGCTCAACGACGGCACGCAGGCCGGCGCGGAGCTGGTGCACATCGCGACCGACGGAGGCCTGCTGCCGGCGCCCGCTCCGGCCGGGGCACTGGCCCTGTGGCCGGGCGAGCGGAACGAGATCGTCGTCGACTTCTCCCGCTACCCGGTGGGGACCAAGCTGGTGCTGGAGAACCTGGCCGCCTTCGAGGGCGAGACCCCCGAGGTCATGCGGTTCGACGTGGTGCGCACGGCCTCGGACCCGAGCTCCGTGCCGGCCGCGCTGCGTCCCGTACCGGACCTGGGAACGGCCGAGGTGCGGCGGGACTTCCACCTCGCCTTCGACCCGGCGAGCGGCGAACACCTCATCAACGGCAAGCCGTTCGACATCAACCGGATCGACATCCGTCCCCGGCTGAACGTCACCGAGGTGTGGACGATCCGCAACTCCGACACCCTCGGCATTCCGCACTCGCTCCACCCGCACCTGGAGCAGTTCCGGGTGCTGAGCCGCGACGGCCACGCACCGGGGCCCGAGGAGGCGGGGCTGAAGGACACCATCACGGTGATGGCCGGCCAGTCCGCGGAGATCATGCTTCGGTTCACGGACTACACCGGCCCGTACATGTACCACTGCCACATGCTCGGCCACCAGATGATGGGCATGATGGGCCAGATGGAAGTAGTGGGCTAGTACCACAACCGCATCTGGAGTGTGTGGCCTCGGTGTTGGCAGTGGCAGTGGCGGGCGCGGCCTTGGCTGTTTCGTCGGTAGCGTGACCAGCGCAGTCGGCGCTCGTAACTGGGGCAGCGGGGCGTGACGTTGACGTGCCCGACCGGCAGATCTCCGGGACGCTGAGAGGTATGAGGTCGTGCTCGTCGCTTCCACTGCCAGCTCGACATCCTCCTCCGGGCAGCCCGAGGAGAGCAACGGCGCGATGTCCGGCAACCGCAGTGTTCAGCCCGGCGGGCGAGCCGGGGACGCACAAGTGTTCCGACTCCACCGGCGGCCCTGTGATCAGGATGCGCATAGGCACCCTGCTCGACCTTCTCGCCTCCCTTGACCTCAACTCGGAATGAGTCTTACATTCTTGACATGTTCTCAAGTGTGCTCTTAGTCCACATATGTGAACCACGAGAGCCGGCCTTCCACCCGCTCGTCGCTCCGCTCGAACTCGTCTCCGGCTACGCCGTCTCCCACGTCAGGGCCGCGGTACGGCAGCGGGGCCTTGGCGTCGGCGGTGTGAGACCACCACTGGTCGACCCCGCCCCCGAGCACCTGGATGCGCTGGGGCGTATCACCGATGCCGGGCCGGCGCTGTGCGCAGAGGTGCCCGCCTGATGGGCGGCGCGATCCGGATCACCGAGGTGACAATCACGCCGGTGGCGTTCCGCGACCCGGCGCTGCTGAATGCGGTGGGCGTGCACGAGCCGTACGCATTGCGCGCGATCGTCGAAGTCTCCACCGACCAGGGCCTTGGCGGACTCGGCGAAACCTACGCGGACGAGGACCACCTGCGTCGGCTGCGGTCGGCCGCCGACGCAATCGTGGGAATGGACGTCCATGCGCTGGGCGCGATGCACCAGCGGGTGGCGGGGGTGCTGGGCGCGTGCACCGGTTCCGACGGGCACGGGCTCACCGGGACGATCACCTCCAGCGGTACGGTGGACCGGGTCTTCTCCCCCTTCGAGGTGGCCTGCCTGGACGTGCAGGGCAAGGCGGCCGGGCGACCGGTGTCGGACATGCTCGGCGGCGCGGTACGCGAGTCCGTCCCGTACAGCGCCTACCTCTTCTACAAGTGGAGGTCGCACCCGGGCGGGGAACCGGACTCCTGGGGGGAGGCCCTGGACCCCGAGGGGATCGTCGCCCAAGCCCGGCGCATGGTTGACGAGTACGGGTTTTCGGCGCTCAAACTCAAGGGTGGGGTCTTCCCTCCGGAGCAGGAGATCGCAGCGATCCGGGCGCTGCGTGAGGAGTTCCCCGATCGACCGCTGCGGCTGGACCCGAACGGGGCGTGGAGCGTGGAGACCTCGATCGACGTCGGACGCAAGCTCGAGGGGGTTCTGGAGTACCTGGAGGACCCCACCCTCGGGCTCGACGGCATGGCCCGGGTGGCCCGGGAGGTGCCGATACCGCTGGCGACCAACATGTGCGTCGTCGCGTTCGAGCACCTCGCTCCCGCCATCGACCGGGATGCGGTCCGGGTGGTGCTCTCCGACCACCACTACTGGGGCGGGCTGCAACGCTCGAAGCTGCTGTCCGGCATCTGCCAGACATTCGGCATGGGTCTGTCCATGCACTCCAACTCCCACCTGGGCATCAGCCTTGCGGCGATGACCCACCTGGCAGCGGCCACCCCGAACCTCATGTACGCCTGCGACACGCACTGGCCGTGGAAGACCGAGGAAATCGTCCAGCCCGGGGCCCTGTCCTTCACGGACGGATCGGTGCAGGTGCCCAAGGGCCCGGGGCTGGGCGTCGAACTCGACCGCGACGCGCTGGCCCGGCTGCACGAGCAGTATCTGGTCTGCGGACTACGCACCCGGGACGACACCGGCTACATGCAGCGCATCGACCCCGGCTACGAAAAGAAGGTCCCCCGGTGGTGACGACCGCGGGCCAGGCCGCGGGGCGGCCGCGCGCCGCGGGGGCCGTGGGGCTCGCGGCAGCGGTGTACTTCCCCGCCTCCCGGGCGGCCTCGCTCACGACCGGAGCCGTGCTGCCCGTCGACGGCGGGCTCAGTAAATCCTCCCCCGCCACCCGGCTGCGCCCGGATCTGCGGGCGCGTTTTCTGGACAGAAGGGAGCCACCGCCTCATGCGTGAGGAGACCGTACACAGCGATGTCACCGTCATGGGCGGCGGCCTGGCCGGAGTGTGCGCGGCGATCGCTGCCGCCCGGCTGGGCCGTACCGTCGCGCTGGTGCACAACCGCCCAGTGGTGGGGGGCAATTCGAGCAGCGAGGTGCGGGTGTGGGTGTGCGGGGCGACCGCCCATGGGGTGCACCGCTGGGCCCGCGAGACAGGCATCATGGGTGAGCTGTATCTGGAGAATCAGTACCGGAATCCGGATGGCAACCCCTATTACTGGGACCAGGTTGTGCTTGACGCGGTACTCGCCGAGCCGAATCTGCGGCTCTTCCTCAACACGGATGTCCGTGACGTCGCGGCGGAGCACGGGAAGCGGATCGAGTCGGTCACCGGCTGGACCATGGGCTCCGAGAGGTTGACCACGTTCTTCTCGCCGGTCTTCGTCGACTGCACCGGCGACGGCCTGATCGGCCATCTCGCGGGAGCCGACTACCGTATCGGACGCGAGTCCCGCGCGGAATACGGCGAGGAGTGGGCGCCGCCGGAGCCCGACCGGAAACTGCTCGGCAGCACCATCCTGTTCTATACGAAGGATGCCGGACACCCGGTGAAGTACGTACCTCCGTCCTTCGCCAAGAACATCCTGGACACACCCATCCCCGAGCACCGGCTGATCCGTACCGGCGACAACGGTTGCGACTACTGGTGGGTGGAATGGGGCGGCGAGCTCGACACGGTGGACGACAACGAGCGCATCCGCGACGAGCTGTGGTCCGTCATCAACGGCATCTGGGACCACATCAAGAACAGCGGCAGATTCGACGCCGACAACCTCACTCTGGAGTGGGTCGGAGCCATCCCCGGCAAGCGTGAGTACCGGCGCTTCCTCGGCGACCATGTGCTGACCCAGACCGATGTGATGGCCCAGAAGCCCTTCGACGACCGGATTGCGTTCGGTGGCTGGTCGGTGGATCTGCATCCGGTCGAGGGCATGTATGCCGAGGAACCCGGAGCCCGTCAGCGCTACTCCGACGGGGTCTACCACATCCCCTTCCGCAGCATCTATTCACGAAACGTCGGAAACCTTCTCTTCGCCGGGCGCAATGTTTCAGCCACCCATATCGCGTTCGGTTCCACCCGGGTCATGGCCACCTGCGCCACCATCGGCGAGGCCGCGGGCACCGGCGCGGCCCTGTGTGCCGCACTCGGCGTGACTCCGCGCGAGCTGAAGGGCGGGCAGCTGACGCTCCTTCAGCAGACCCTGCTCCGGCAGGACGCCTCGCTGATGGGCGTGCGGAACACCGACCCGGACGACCTGGCCCGTGCGGCACGCGCCTCCGCCTCCAGTACGCTCACCCGGCTCGCCGTGGAGCCGGGGCCCGGCACCTCTACCACGCCGTTGCCGCTGGACCGCGACCTCGCCTTCGTGCTCCCCGTCGATCCGCGGCTGGACGACGTGGAACTGCTTGTCGACGTACACGCCGGCACCGAGCTGACCATCGAGCTCTGGGACACGCTGCGCGGCGAGAACGCCGTACCCGCCCGCCGCCTGATCTCCCGCACGGTGCCCGTCCCAGAGAGCAAGGAGCAGTGGGTGTCCGCCCATCTGCCCTGGCAACCGGACGAGCCGCGCAACGCCGTCGTGATCGTACGGGCCGATCCGCACGCGTATCTGCACCTCGTCGACCAGCGGCGCACCGGCGTGCTCTGCCTGGCCCGCAAGCGCGCGGGCGAGCCGGGCGTCGACCACGACATCCCGGAGGAGAACGGCCAGCCAGTGGCCGAGTGGGTCGCCCGGGGCCTGCGCCGCCGCAGTTTCTGCTTCCGCGCCGGGCCGACCCGGGCGTACGCCCCGGACAAGGCCGTCGGCGGCTACCAGCGGCCCTTCGGCGGGCCGCAGATGTGGCACGCGAGCGAGCGGGGTGAGGCATGGTTGCGGCTCGATTGGGACGCCCCGGTGGAGATCGGCACGGTGCACCTCGTCCTCGACGACGACGTGGACGAGTACCTCAACAATCTCCACCGGCATCGGACGGAGTTCGAGGTCATGCCGGAGCTGGTCCGCGACTACCGCATCGAGGCGCTGACTGACGGCGGCGACTGGACGCCGGTCGCCCAGGAGACCGGCAACCGCCGCCGCCACCGGACACACCGGTTCGCCCCGGTCCGGACCACGGCGCTGCGAGTGGTGGCGGAGGCGACGAACGGCGCACCGGAGGCGCGCATCGTGGCGCTGCGCGCCTATGCCTGACCGCGCCAGTCGCACATGGCCAACCGGTCAGGCACAGGCGTGGCCGTGCCCGGGGAAGGTTTCTCCGGGCACGGCCACGGCACGGTCCCGGGCGAGCCCCTCCCCTACATGGTCCTTGCCTCCATCCACTCGGACCAGGCGCTGGCCGCGCCGTCGGCCCGTAGGCCGCGGATGCGGGCTCGCACCTGGCGCCCGGAGCCCAGATCCTCGATACGGCTGAAGCCGCGGACGGAGGTGGTCCAGGAGCGGATCAGCTCACCGCTGCGGGCGTCGGCGACCTCGATGGCGTACGCCTGGGCCGCCCCTCCGCCACGCCACTGGAAAACGGCGCCGTCCACCACCGGCTTGAGCGCCTGTGCATCTGGGGGCAGCGGCCCGGCGTCCACCCAAGGGGTGAGCCCGGCCGTCCACTCGGAGGCGGTCTCGCCCGCCGCGGAGACGGCGACGACACGCACCCGGTACGGGGTTCCGTTCAGCAGTCCCGTGATGTCTCCGTGGTCGTCCTTGTGGACGGTGCGGGAGAGCAGCCCTGTTTCGGTACCTTCCTGCGTCGCCTCGACACGGTACGAGTCGGCTCCCGTCACATGGTCGAAGACCACCCGGACGGCGCCGTCGGCCGCAACGGTCTGGGCGACGCGGGGGGTGGCCGGTGCGGCGAGACGTTGGTCTGCGACGGCGACTTCGTACCCCTGCGGATCGACCAGCCCCACGTGCTCGGTGATGGCCTCCTTCTCCTGCCACCCGTTCGTCTGCCATCCGACGTCCCGGCTGAAGGGCGCGTCGCCGGGGGCGATGTCCAGCAGTGGGACGCGCCGCTCGGCGACGGTGTCGCCGTCAGCGTTCACCGCACGCCAGTGCAGCCGGTAGCCGCGCAGAACGCGGCTGGGCAGCTCGCCCGCGCTCCGTGGGACGACCGTGATCCGGGTGCCGCCGTCCGCCGAGGCCAGTAACAGTCCTCTGACGGGGGCGAAAGCGGCGCGCATCTGGTCGTAGTTGCGCTTCAGTCCACCCCATTCGGTCTGCACGCCCCACCCGCGCAGCTGGTTGACGGAAGTCCCCTGGAAGCGGCTGCGGTAGTCGTCGAAGGTCCACCGGGAGGCACCGATCACCCACGGCAGACGGGACAGCTCCGCCGGGATCTCGCCGTCGTACTGCGAGGCGTACTCGACGCTCTCCCGGTCGGGGGTGAAGGTGTAGCCGTCGCTGCTGAACTCGCTGACGAAGACCGGCTTGTCCGGGTAGTGCGTGCGCAGCTGTTGTAGCCGCTCGGTGTAGTCCCGGTACATGTTGACCGCGATGAAGTCGGTGTACTGGAGGGCCTCGTCCTCCGGGCCCTCGATCTCGCTGAAGGTGTTGCTGACGTACGTCAGGGGGCGCGAGTCGTCGAGCTCGGTGCGGGTGTAGTCGATCAACGCCCTGACGAAGTTCCGGCCCGCTTCGTCGGTGCCCCTGATCTCGTTCGCCACGGACCACGCGAAAATGGAGGCGTGGTTGGCGTCCCGGTGCACCATCTCACGCAGCTCGGGCGTCCAGCGCTCGGGGTCGAGGCAGGCTCCCTTCCCCCAGACGGAGATCTCGGCGATGTTGAGCATCCCGACCTCGTCCAGGTAGTCGAGGAGATCCGGCGACTGCGGGACGTGGTGGATTCGGGTCATGTCCGACCCGGCCCGCTTCATGCGGTCGATCTCGGCGCGGATGACGGACGGCGGCTCGGTGGCGCCGTGCACGCGGTCGCCGGGGACGCGGTTGAAGCCCACGGTGCGGACGCGTTCGCCGTTGAGCATCAGGCCGTCCGGCAGCACCTCGATCTTGCGGATGCCGAAGCGGTCGGAGAGAGCATAGGAAAGCTCATCGCCATCGCTGAGGGTGACGATGGAACGGTAGAGCGTCGGGCGGTCCGGGGACCACAGTTCGTACGAGCCCGCGGGCAGGGTGGTCGTCAGACGGACGGTCTTCGTGGAGCGGGCCGGCACGGTCACGTCCCGGCCGGCGGGCGGCTCGGGGCGCAGTACTCCGGAGCACAGGGCGCGGCCCGCCGCGTCGGTGAGTGTGCCGCCGAGGCGTACGGTCCGGTCGCGGTCGAAGGCATTGGAGAGGGTGACCTCGGTGGCCACCTCGGCGGTGCCCTCCCGCAGCGCGGGCTGGGCGGTGACATGCTGCCTTTCGATACGTACTGCCGGGTCGACGGTGAGGGTGACGGGGCGTGAGATTCCTCCCCACAACCAGGTGGCACCGATGGCCTCATCGTTGTTGGCCTTGACGGTGAGGGTGTTGGGACTGCCGTCGGTCTTCAGCAGCTTGGTGACGTCGTACTCGAAGGGCGTGTATCCGCCGATGTGGGTGCCGAGCCGGGTGCCGCCCAGCCAGACCGTCGCGGTGTAGCCGACGGCTTCGAAGTGGAGCCGGGCGACCTTCCCGTCGCCGAGACGGGGCGTGTCGAAGGTCCGTCGGTACCAGGCGTCACCTTGGTGGTCGGCGTACCTGTCGTGCACGTCCCAGCTGCCCGGTACGGGCAGCCTGTCCCACACGGCCGCCGCGGGGTCGGTCGTGAATTCCCAGATGCCGCCGAGGTCGGTGGTGAGCCGTCCGGCGGGGATCTGGTGCCCGGGCCCGTCGGGATCGGGGGCGGGGACGTCCGGTGCGGGAGCGTCCGGGGCGGCGGGCTCATCGGCGGTGCCGTCGTTCACAGCCCGGTCGTCGCCGGGTGCCTCGAGAAGGCGCCCGGTGTGGACGTCGACAAGAGCGAGACGGCCGTCGACTAAGCGGGCGCCCTCACCGAGCGGCCGCCGGTCCGACCACGGTGAGACGGGGTGGGCGTCACCTGTCATCGCGGCCCTCCTCGACGATTCGGACGAAGCGCATCGTGCCTGTGTGCATGAGGTGTTGCTCCTCTGCCGAGTCGGACGGGTCGGGCGGGCCGGGTGATCCGGCCGGGTCGGGCGGGCCCCCGAACAGGCGCGGTCAAATGCCGGTGGAGCGCCGCAGCCGCAGCTCGCCGCCGATGGTGATCTGGGGCGCCACATCCTCGTTCCGCAGCTGCGCCAGCAGCGTGTGGGCGGCGATCTGCCCCATCCGGCGATAGTCGCAGCGGACCGTGGTCAGGGCCGGGGTGACGTAGCTGGCCAGGCTGATGTCGTCGAACCCGGCCACGGCCATCTCGTCGGGGACCTTCACCCCGTACTCGGCGAGCACGGACAGCCCGGCGATCGCCATGAGGTCGTTGGCGTAGAAGATCGCCGTGGGGCGCGGTGATCGGTCGAGCAGTTCGCGGGTGGCCCGCGCGCCGCCTTCGGTGGTGAAGTCGCCCGTCACCACGGGGCCGGGCTCGAGACCCGCTCCGACCAGGGTGTCCTCCCACAGCTGACGACGGCGCCGGGCGTGGCGCAGGCTCGGGAGGCCCGCGACATGGGCGATGATGCGGTGCCCCTGGGCGATGAGGTGGCGGGTCAGCTCGCGGACCTGGTCGGCGCCGCCGGTGCTGACCCAGGGGAACGGACAGGCACGGCCCGGTGATCCGGCGACCACGACCCGGGCACCCAGCCGGCTGAGCCACTCGAAGCGGGGGTCGCGGTGGCGCAGGTCTGTCAGCAGAAATCCGTCGACCCGGCGCTCTCCGACCAACTGCTCGTAGCACTCGCGCTCGGTGTGGGAGTCGCCGACGAACCGCAGCACCGCCGCGTACCCCACCGAGGTGAGCGCGCTCTCCACTCCGGCCAGGAACGCGGGGAAGAACGGGTCGAGTTCGAGGAGTTCCGTGGGCCGGCGCAGCACCATCCCCACGGCGTGCGCGGGACCGCCGCCGACGGCGCGGGCCGCGCTGCTCGGCGTCCAGTTGAGCTCGGCGGCGGCGGCCCGGATCCTCGTCATGGTGCCGGGGCTGATGCCCTTCCCCCCGTTGAACGTCCGGGACACGGCCCCCTTGGACACCCCGGCACGGGTGGCGACATCGGAGATCGTCGGTCGCCGACGTGGGTCCTGTTGCTCTTCCGTCACGCGCTCAGGTTAGCCCCCACCGGACGCGCTGGACACCGGTAGGTATACCGGTTTCTCGGTGCAACAGTGACTGACTCTCTGTCAAGCCACCAAAATGGACGCCCAATTCTGGATATCTAGTGTCATAACGATCCGTCACCGGCGCTGTGGATTCGTGGTGATGGAGGTATTGACCCCTACTGACCCGCTTACTACTCTCCCAATTCAACCGGTTTACTTCCGGGGTGAGTTAGAGCCGCACCACTGGTAACGCCCAGTCAGCCACCTGGCAAACGGGCAAAGAGCCGTGTCCGACGAAATCGCGACCGCCCCATTACTCCTTCGCCACACCCGTCGGCACATCCGCGCCGCAGGCACCCCGTGCCGAAAATCCCCGCGCCGAGGACGAGGAGTCAACAAAATGAGAGCACCATGGTCCAGACTTGCCGCCTGCTGTACCGCGGGGATACTCGCGGTCACCGCAGGGGCCTGCTCGTCCTCGGAATCCGGCAGCAATGCCTCCGACGGCAAAGTGGCCATCACGGTGACGGACATGCCGCCGACCACTCAGGAGGCATTGCGCAAGGAGTTCACCGACCGGGTGGCCGCCTTCGAACGCGCCAACCCGGACATCGACGTCAAGCCGAGCGAAGCGGTGTGGGACGCGAAGACCTTCGCCGCCCGGCTGGCCGGCGGCCAGCTCGAGACGGCGTTCATCGTGCCGCTCACCGAACCCCAGGGGCTCATCAAGCGCGGCCAGATCGCGGACATCACCGACCAGGTGAAGGCGCTGCCGAACGCCGACCAGTTCGACAAGCGCGCCCTGGCACCGGGCACGGATGAGAAGGAACGCATCTACGGCCTGCCCACCAGCGAGTTCGCCCTCTCCCTGGTCTATAACCGGGAACTGTTCAAGAAGGCTGGGCTCGATCCGGACAACCCGCCGAAGACTTGGGACGAGGTCCGGCAGGCCGCGAAGGCGATCTCGGAGAAGACCGGCCTGCCGGGTTACGCGCAGCCGGCGACCAACAACACGGGCGGCTGGACGCTTACCGCCATGGCGTACACCTACGGCGGCCGGATCGAGAAGGAGGAGGGCGGCAAGCAGGTCGCGGCCTTCAACGACGCACCGGTGCGTCAGTCCCTGGAA
Organism: Streptomyces sp. NPDC000880; assembly: GCF_053599675.1. Lineage (NCBI taxonomy): Bacteria > Bacillati > Actinomycetota > Actinomycetes > Kitasatosporales > Streptomycetaceae > Streptomyces > Streptomyces sp. NPDC000880. The sequence continues at coordinate 22,704 of NZ_JBSFMS010000013.1, forward strand.
TGGCTCAAGGCACTGCGCTGGGAGGACAATTCCATCGGCACCCAGCAGCTGCGGGACAGCGCCGAGATCCAGAAGTCGTTCTCGGCCGGCCGGATCGGCATGATGATGGCGACGCCGAGCGTCTACGTCGAGCACATCACCAAGTACAACGGCGACCCGGAGATCTTCGGTATCGCCGCGCTGCCCTCCGCGAGCCGGTCGGCCACCCTGCTGGGCGGCAAGATGGCCGTGATCAATCCGAAGGCCAGCGACGCCGAGCGCGAAGCCGCGGTGAAGTGGATCGACTACTACTACCTCAAGGAGAAGCACGACCCGAAGGAAGCCGGCGCGCGGGCGAAGGCGAAGGCCGTTGATGGCATCCCGGTGGGCACGCCGACCGTTCCCCTCTACCAGCCCGCCGTCAGCGAACCCGTCAACCGGGCCATCAACGAGCACGCCACCGCCCCGCTCAAGAACTTCGCGCCCTTCCTCAACGGTGTGAAGCAGCAGGAGTTCGTCGTCGAGCCCTCGGTGGCCGCCCAGGATGTGTACGCCGCCCTGGACACCGCTGTGGCGGCCGTGCTCACCCGCGAGGGCGCGGACCCCCAGGCCGAGTTGGACAAGGCGGAGAAGAAGGTCGTCCCCGCGCTGGAGCGGGCCCAGCGATGACCGTCGTCCAGCCGGCCGCCGGCTCCGCCGTCGCGCCCCCGCAGACGAAGCAGCCGGGCACCACCCGGCCGGGCCGCCACAGCACGCGGCGGCCCGGCCGGGCCCGGCGGGCACGCCGCGGCTTCGGCCTCGCCTCGCTGCTCTTCCTGCTGCCGCTGCTGCTGCTCTTCGGCTACTTCGCATGGTGGCCGATCGGCCAGAGCGTCATCCTCAGCGTCCAGGAGACCGACCTGGTCGGCAAGCCCACCTGGGTCGGGCTGGACAACTTCCGCTTCCTGTTCACCGACCCCCTGCTGTGGACCACGCTGCGCAACACCGCCTGGTTCGTCGTCCTGGCCCTGGTCATCGGGTTCCCGGTCCCCATCATGCTGGCGATGCTGGTCTCGGAGCTGCGGCGGCTGGGCGGGGTCTTCCGGGTGCTGGTCTATCTGCCCGTGGTGGTCCCGCCGGTGGTCGCGCTGATGCTCTGGCGCTGGTTCTACGACCCGGACTTCGGGCTCTTCAACCAGGTCCTCGGCTACATCGGCCTCGGCCCGTACCCCTGGCTGCAGTCGGCCGCCTCCGCGATGCCGAGCCTGGTGCTGGCAGCCACGTGGGCGCACGCCGGCAGCACCACGCTGATCTACATGGCTGCGCTGTCCAGCGTCCCGGCCGATCTGTACGAGGCCGCCGAGCTGGACGGCGCGTCGATCTGGCGGCGCATATGGCACGTGACGCTGCCGCAGATGCGCGGCGTCATCCTGATCATGCTGCTGCTCCAGATCATCGGCACCTTCCAGGTCTTCACCGAGCCCTTCATCCTCACCGCCGGCGGTCCCGAGGACTCGACCGTGAGCATCCTGCTGCTGATCTACCGGTACGCGTTCCTCAACGGTGACTACGGGACCGCTGCCGCGCTCAGCGTGCTGCTCGCCCTGGTGCTGGCCGTACTGTCCGCCGTCTACCTGCGCCTGACCCGCAAGTGGAGCACATCATGAGCGACGACGACCGATCCCGGGGCGTGATCTCACCGGCCGACCGGCGCCGCCCCTCCGTACGCTGGACCCTGAGGATTTCCCAGCCCATCATCCTGACGGCGGTCGCAATCGCCGGCCTCGGGCCGATCCTGTGGACGGCCAAGGGCGCCCTGTCCCCGACCCAGGAGCTCCTCAAGGACCCGCTGCGGCTGTGGCCCTCCGTGTTCCAGTGGGGCAACCTCGCCACCGCCTGGGAGGAGCTGAGGCTCGGCCGTTACCTGCTCAACACGGTTGTCCTGGTGGGCGGTTCCTGGTTCTTCCAGCTGCTGGTGGCGACCTGCGGCGCGTACGCCCTGTCGGTGCTGCGCCCCCGGTACGGCCGCGTCGTCTACTACGCCGTGCTCGCCACGCTCTTCATACCCGGGACCACCTCGCTGGTGGCGCTCTACCTGGTGGTGCTCGACCTGCCGCTCACGGGCGGGTCGATCGCCAACACCCCCTGGGCGGTGTGGCTGCCGGCCGGGGCGCACGCCTTCAACGTACTGATCATGAAGCAGTTCTTCGACGGCCTGCCCCGCGAGCTCCACGAGGCGGCACAGGTCGACGGAGCCGGACCATGGCGACTGTTCTGGCAGATCGTCATCCCGATGTCCGGCCCGGTCGTCGCGGTGGTGTCCCTGCTGGCGGTCATGAGCGCGTGGAAGGAATTCCTCTGGCCCATGATCGTCATCTCCGACACCGAGGCACAACCGCTGTCGGTCGCACTGCCGCGACTCGCCGAGACGACGGAACAGAACCAGGTCATTGCCGGGATGCTCATCACGATCATCCCCCCGCTGCTGCTCTTCCTGGTGTTCCAGCGCCACATCGTCCGCGGAATCAATTTCACCGGTCTGAAGGGATGACCCCATGACCGCACGAAGACACCGGCTGCTGAACCTGGCCCTCGCAGTGCTGCTGGTCCTCCTCTCCGCGCAACTGGCGGGCGCCTCGCGGGCCCACGGCGCCACCGTCACGAGCGGGAACTACTACGCCGGCACCCAGCCCACGGAGGGCACTCCGGACTCGGCCGGCGGTCTGGTCGCCTTCCAGGACAGCAAGCTCTTCAACGGCGATCCGACCGACTACGTCGGATGGCGCGGTTCCGCGACCGCACCCAAGACGGTGACCCTCGTCTTCGACCTGCTGCGCGACTACCCGCTCGACACCGTCTCGATCGTGAGCACGGCGCAGAACCAGTACTGGGGCTTCGACGAGATCGAGGTCACCTATCGGCCAGAAGCCGACTCCACGTATCGCATCGCCGGCAGCGACACCCGGAGCCGCACCCAGCTGAACTACTCGTTCAACCCTCCGATGGGCGGCAAACAGGCCCGGTTCGTGCGCATCAAGATGACCCGCAACAACCAGTACCTGCACTTCCCGCTCTCCGAGGTCGGCTTCACGATCGGCACCGGGCCCATCGGCCAGAATCCCGCACCGCCGCTCACCGAGAGCCAAATGCAACAGGAACTGTCCCGCGCCACGCGGCTGGCCGACACCTACGGCCAGTACCTCTACGGAACCTGGCCCGGCAAGGTGACCTCCGACCAGCAGCTGCGGCAGGAGGCCGCGAACGAGGCCGCCGCACTCGCCGACGCCGAACTCGACCTGACGACCTACGACCAGTACGGAGGCGTGAAGGCGCTGGGCACGTACACCGCCACGGGTTTCTTCCGGCTGGCGAAGGTCGACGGCAAGTGGTGGTTCATCACCCCCGAGGGCCATAAGTTCATCCTCAAGGGAGTCGACGCCACATCCGCGGACGACTGGGGCTACGGCACGCTCTACAAGAACGCCGACGGCAGCCCGCGCGACGTCTTCGACGGACTGCCCGACTCAGGCACCTACGGCCCCGCCTACAGCGGGAACATGGTGAGCTTCGTCAAGGCGAACCTCATGCGCAAGTACGGCACCGCCGACTGGAAGACCCCGTGGCGCGACATCACCAAGAAGCGCCTGATCGACTGGGGCTTCAACGCGCAGTCCAAGTGGAGCCGTGACGGCGGGCTCACCATGCCCTGGATCGGCCAGATCACGGCACCGTCCGGTGTGATGCGCATCCAGTACGGCATCGACCCGTTCGACCCGCAGTTCGGTGCGAAGCTCGACCAGCACATCCAGAGCCTCAACATCGCTGCCAACGCCAACAGCCCATGGCTGATCGGCTACTTCTTCGACAACGAACGCGGCTGGGACGACGCCGTCATGACCGACATGCTGCAGCGCACCAGCACTCAGCCGGCCAAGCGGGCCTTCGTCGCCTACATGAATGATGCCTACGACGGAGACCTGGCGCAGGTCAACACGATCCTGGGGACCAGCGCCGCCACATGGCAGGACCTGGAGAACACCAAGATCACATTCTCCAAGGTGCCCGTGAGCGACCGCACCGCGTTCGTCACCGAGGCCTCCGAGGCGTACTACTCGGCCATCCAGGCAGCCATCCGCAAGCAGGACGCCAACCACCTTTTCCTCGGTTCCGCCCTGGTGCCGAACTGGCACTCCAGCCTGGCGTGGAACGTCGGCGGGCGCGACTACGTGGACGCGATCTCCCTCGACGTCTACAGCGACAGCGGGAGCTACCTGAAGGCCTACGAGCCGTACGACAAACCTGTGCTGAACCTCGAGTACTCCTTCAGCACCCACGACCGGGGCCTGCGCGCCATCAACGCGTCCGTCCTCGCCGGCTCCATCGCCGAACGCGGCGACAAGCACAAGGCGTTCGCGGAGGAACAGGCCCGCAGCCCGATCTTCGTGGGGTCCGGCTGGTTCGTCTACTACGACCAGGCCGTCACCGGCCGCGCGAGCGACGGCGAGAACTACAACTTCGGCCTCGTCAACCAGCAGGACCAGCCCTACTCCGCCATGACCGACGTCATGAAGGACACCAACCGGGGCCTGGAGCTGATCCACCAGAACCCGACCATGACCGCGAGTGCAGCCCGAGCAAAGGAGCTCGACCGATGATTTCGCGACGCAGCCTGATCGGCGGTGTCCCCGCCGCCGTGATCGCCGGATCGCTCGCCGTGCCCCGGTTTGCCACGCCCGCGCAGGCACAGGCGCAGGCACCGGTGCAGACGATGAGCGACAGCTGGCTGGTGGACCGCTACGGGCAGTACCTCCACCAGGACTGGCCCGGCAAGGTCGTCTCCGATGAGCAGTTGCGCAGGGAGTACGCCGAGGAGGCCGCCCGGCTGGCCGATGTCGCTCCGGACCGGATCCGGTACGACAAGTACGGCGGCCTGAGGGAGCTCGGAAGACACAAGGCCACCGGCTACTTCCGGCTGGAGCAGGTCGACGGCCGCTGGTGGTTCGTCACCCCGGACGGCCACCTGTTCTTCCTCAAGGCCGTGGACGCCTTCTCCCCCCAGGAGTGGGGCTACGGCACCTGGTGGAAGAAGCCGGACGGCACGCCCCTCGACCTCTTCGCGGAACTGCCGGACCCGGAGCGGTTCGCGTCCTGCTACACCGAGGACGACAAGGGCTACGTCGTGAGCTTCCTCAGGGCCAACCTCGCGCGGAAGTACGGGGACGACTACCGGCCCAAGTGGCGGGAGACGGTCGGCAAGCGCATGATCGACTGGGGGTTCAACGCCCAGGGCAAGTGGACCCTCGACACGGAAGTCGTCATGCCGTACCTCGCCCAGGCGCCGACACCCCCCGACGTGATCCGGGTGCTGTGGGGAATCGACCCGTTCGACCCCGACTTCTCGGCCAAGCTGGACCGCACCTTCCATCTGCGCCCGTACCGTCAGGACCCGTGGCTCGTCGGGTACTTCTTCGAGAACGAGCGCGGCTGGAGCCGCGACGTGGTCGCCGAGGTGGTCAAGCGCGACTCCACCCTCGCGGCCAAGACCGCCTTCGTGCACTACCTGGCCGAGACCTACGCCGAGGACCTGGACCGGGTCAACGCAACTCTCGGCACCGACGCCGATTCGTTCCGCACACTGGCGGACACGCCGATCAACATCGCCCGGGTGCCCGCCGAGGACGTCAAGGCGTTCATCACGCTGGCCTCGAAGACGTACTTCAAGAAGGTACGCAAGGCGATCCGGAAGCAGGACCCGCACCACCTGTTCCTCGGCGGCTCCCTGGTGCCCACCTGGCGCACCAGTCCGGAGTGGAACGTCGGCGGACGCGAATTCCTCGACGCCATCTCCTTCGACTGGTACTCGACCAGCGTCGACTACCTGCGGCAGTACGAGGGATACGGCAAACCGATCCTCAACCTGGAGTTCTCCTTCATGTTCCCCGACCGGGGGATGACCTCCCACAACCCGTCGATCACGGCGACCAGCCAGAAGGACCGGGGGGAGAAGTACCGGGCCTTCCTCGAGGCGCAGGCCAGGAGCCGGGCGTTCGTCGGCTTCGGCTGGTTCTCCTCCTACGACCAGGCGGTGACCCGCAAGCCGGGGGCCACCGAAGCGTTCAACGTCGGGCTGACCAACCAGCAGGACCAGCCGTACCAGGACATGCTCGACATCATGCGGGAGGTGAACCGCGGCATCGAGGCGGTCCATCTCCAGGCGCCACCTGCCTGATCCCAGCCCCCCGTCGATCCGGCCGGGTCTCCCGTGGCGGCTTCCTCCGCCACGGGCCCCGGGCCGGGCACCCAGTGAACGAAACGGAGAGCAGATGACCGAGTCCAGTTCCCGCCCCACCTCCGGGGCCGGCAGCAGCACGGCTGTGCCGCGGCCGGCTCCCAAGCTCGATTCCGGCCTCTGGCTCGGAGCGAACTACTGGTCACGGCACGGCAGCCTGTTCATGTGGCGGGACTACGACGACGAGGTCGTCCGCGAGGAGCTGCGCACCCTGCGGGAGCACGGAGCCAACGTCACCCGGTCGTTCCTGTTCTGGCCGGACTTCCACCCGGCACCCGACCGGATCGACGAGGACTTCGTCGAGCGGTACCGGCAATTCCTGCGCACCAGCGCGGAGGTGGGCCTGCCCACCATTCCCACATTCCTGGTCGGGCACATGTCCGGCGAGGACTGGGACGTGCCGTGGCGGGAGGGCCGCAATCTCTACACGGACGGCTTCATGCTCGGCCAGCAGGCGTTCTTCATCCGGGAGATCGTCCGGCGGATCGGCGCGGACCCCGCGGTCGCCGGCTGGCTGATCAGCAACGAGTTCCCCATCTTCGCGGGACCGGCCACTCCCGACGAGGTCCGGGCCTGGGGCCTGATATGCACCCAGGCCGTACGGGCGGGCGGCTCCCGGCTGCCGGTGTCGCTGGGCGACGGTGCCTGGACCATGGAGACCACCGGCAAGGACAACGGCTTCCGGCTGCGGCGCCAGGAGGACCTGGTCGATTTCGTCGGCCCGCACACCTATCCGATGGGCGACGACCAGGTGCGGGTGCACACCGCGGCGGGCTGGGCGTGCGAGATGAGCCACTTCGGCAAGCCAGTGGTGATGGAGGAGTTCGGCGTCTCCGCGGCGCTGTCCTCGGAGCGGAACGCCGCCCACTACTACCGGCAGGTGCTGCACCACACGCTGCTGGCCGGGGCCACCGGCTGGCTCGCCTGGAACAACACCGACTTCGCCCTGGAGTCGGTCGACCCCTACCGGCACCGCCCCTTCGAGCTGGGCTTCGGCATCACCCGCTCCGACGGCACGCCGAAGCCCGCCCTGGCTGAGATCGGCGGCTTCCGGCGCCTCCTCGACGAGGTCGACTTCGACAACTGCACCCGCCCGGACACCGAGACCTCGATCCTGATCCCGTCCCACCTGGAGGAGCACCCTCGGGTGACGGTCGCGGAGCGGACCGCGATCGCGACGGTGAGCCACCACGCGTACCTCGCGGCGAAGGCCGCCGACCTCGCCCCGGGCCTGACCCGCGAACTGGACGCGCCGCGCCGCACCGCGCTGGTGCTCGTACCGTCCAACAAGCTGCTGACCGCACCGACCTTCGATCTGCTGCTGGACTGGGCGCGCGAGGGCAGCCACGTCTACCTGTCCTGGTTCGCCGGCGCGGGCGGTTCCCACCGCGGCGCCTGGTGGCCGCCCATCGAGCGGCTGATCGGCGCTTCGCACACGCTCCGGTACGGTCTGAACGAACAGGTCGACCCGGTCGTCACCTGGGAGTTCACCGAGCCGCTGGGCGATCTCAAGGCCGGTGACACACTGCGCTTCCCGGTCTCCGGACCGGCCGACGCCCGGGCCATGCTGCCGCTGGACGAGGAGACGGCCGACTGCGTGGTGCTCGCCCGCGACGGCCGGGGCCGCCCGGCGCTGGTGCGGCGCGACCACGGGAAGGGCGCTGTGTACCTGGCCACCTACCCCGTGGAGTTCTTCGGGTCCGCGACGCCGGACGCGCACCGCGACGACGAGGTGCACCGCCTCTACCGTGCCCTGGCGATGCGGGCGGGCGTGCGCCCCTTCCTCGCCGTGGACGATCCCCGGGTCCATGTCGACGGCCTGGTGCACGCCTCGGGGCAGCGGTACGTATGGCTGGTCAACGTGTCCGGCGACACGGTCACCGCGCACCCGGAGCCGGACGGCACCAGCTTCCGGCTGGAGGACGTGCTGGACGGCCGGGACCTCACCGAGCAGGTCGTGCTGGAGCCGTTCGGGGTCGTGGTGGCGCGGGCGGTGGCATCGTGACCGGGTCGCGGGGAACCGCCGCCACGGTCGGGCCGGCGCAGACGCCGATCCGGGAATCCCGGCGGGACGGGGGGCCGCCGGTGTTCTCCGTGGACCGCTTCGGGGCGGTGGCCGACGGCCGTACGAAGGACACCGAGGCGATCCAGGCGGCGATCGACGCGGCGCACGCCGCGGGCGGCGGCGTCGCCCACCTCCCGCCCGGCACGTATCTGTCCGGCGGCATCGAGCTCAGGAGCCGGGTCACCCTGCACTTGGAAGCCGGGGCGATCCTCCTCGGCAGCACGGACCTCGCGGACTACCCCCCGCACGAGGGACCGCCCGCAGACTGCGACGCGGGCCAGCGGCACCTGGTGTTCGCCCGGGGCGCCACCGACATCGCCATCACCGGTGCAGGCACCATCGACGGTCAGGGTCCGGCCTTCTGGGAGCCGTCCGGGCGGCCGCCCACTCCGCCGGACCGGCTCTGGGCCGACGTCGTCACCCACAACTGGAAGCCGGTCGGCAACAACGACCGTCCCTCGCCCATGGTCGAGCTCGCCGAGTGCCGGAACGTGCGCATCGAAGGCGTCACCCTGCGGAACTCCCCGGGCTGGACGCTGCGCCCGATCGCCTGTGACACCGTGATGATCCGCGGCATCGTCATCCGCAATCCGATCGACGGCATCAACACCGACGGCATCGACCCGACCGCGTGTCAGAACGTGTTCATCGCCGACTGCGACATCGAGACCGGTGACGACGCGATCTGTCTGAAGAGCGAGAACCCCTACGGTGGCCTCCGGGTCACCCGGAACGTCGTCGTCACCAACTGCGTGCTGTCCTGCTGCTGCAACGCCTTCAAGCTGGGCACCGCGACCCGGGGCGGTTTCGAGGACATCACGTTCACCAACTCGGTGGTCTACAACCTCGATGTGCCGCTCAACGAGCGCGCCATCTCCGGCATCGCCATCGAGATGGTCGACGGCGGCTGGGTCGACGGCGTCAGCGTCTCCGACATCCGGATGCGCAACACCCGCACCCCCGTCTTCATTCGGCTCGGCAACCGGGGGTGGGGGCAGCCGACCCCGGTGCCGGGCCGCCTGCGCAGGGTCCGCATCTCCGGGATCGAGGCCACCGGAGCGATCCTCACTTCCTCGATCACCGGGCTCGCCGAGCAGCCCGTCGAGGACGTCGTCCTCTCGGGGATCCGCATCGAAACGGACGAGGGCGGCCGGCGCGAGTGGGTGGAGCGGGACATCCCCGAGGAGGTCGCCGAGTATCCGGAAGCCCGGATGTTCGGCCGCCTGCCCTCCTACGGGCTCTACGTCCGCCACGCCCGCGGGATACGGATCTCCGGCACCGAGATCCGCTCCACGGTGCCCGATCCGCGCCCGCTGCTGGTCGCGGACGACGTGGTGGGTCTCTCGGTGGACGCGCTGGACGGTACAGGCCCCGGCCCGGGCACCTCCCTGCTGGACCTGCGGGACACCCGGGACGCCTTCCTCAGCGCCTCCCGCGCCCCGCACGGCACCGACGTCTACCTCAGGGTCTCTGGGGCCCAATCCGCGGACATTGCCCTGGCGGGCAACGAGCTGTCCCGGGCCACAGCGGCGGTCGAGACCACCGGCGGGGCGGCACCGGACAGTGTGATCGCAGGCGGCACCCCCCGTGACCGCCGCCCCCCACGGTCCGGTGCTTGACCGGCGGCAGTCCCGCGTCTCCCGGCAAGGCGCCAGGGGTGGCCACCCGCCACTCCCCGGCGCCTTGCCGGCCGTTTCACAAGACGGTGACCGCCGCGGCGTTGACCGCCAGCGCCAGCACCGCCAGCAGGGTACGCAGCAGGTGCCAGCGCCGCCACAGGGGCCGCGGGTCCTCCCAGTCGGCGGGCAGTTCGTCGGGGTTCTCGACGGACTTGACCCGGCGGTTGATCGGCACATTGCACAGATGGGACACTCCGGACACACCCAGCAGCAGCACCGCGGCGACGCCGAACAGCGCTTGGGCCGCGCCGTCGTCCGCGATGCCGGCAAGGACCGCGGCGAGCAGCGTGGAGGTGAGGACGACGACCGGCATGGTCGGGTCCCAGTTGCGGCCCAGCAGTTTGTGCGCGTAGACGTAGGTGCCCGTCTCCATGGCGAAGAGCGCGGGAAGCACGCTCAGCGCGACGGCGAAAAGCACCCCCGCGGTGACACCGCTGCCGAGGAGAACCGCTATCCCCAGCACCTCGGTCATGGCGCTCAGGCCTGTGCCGGGTGGGAGTCGACGGTGAGCTGGGCGATGGACCGCATCGTGGCGCTCTGGAAATACGCCGCGAAACCGGCCGGCGAGGAGGTGTCCCGCTCCTCGGCCAGATACGGCTGGAGCTTCTCCTCCAGGATGTGCACGCCCTTCTGGGTGGCCATGTGCCGGCCGACGGCGGCGAAGTCGCCCTCGTAGTGGATGACGCGCACCATCACGTCGTCCTTGATGAACACCCCGGTGCCGAGCAGGCGTCCGGCGGCCGAGCCGTCGTCGCCCTTGAAGTCGGGGGTGTCAACCCGGGTGAACTTGGCGAATATCGCCGCGATCTCGTCCTCGTGGCCGGGCTTGACCCGGTAGGTGATCGCTGCGTACGGCATCAGATTCCTCCATCGACGGTGATCGTGGCACCGGTGACATAGCGGGAGGCGTCCCCCGCCAGGAAGAGCACCGTCCCGGCCACCTCCTCGGGCCGGCCGAGCCGGCCCAGGGCGGTCATCGCGGCGATCCGCTCCCGCAGTTGCGGCGGCAGATCCCCGCTGGTCTCGCTCTCCGTGACGCCCGGGGCCACGGTGTTGACGCGGATGCCGCGCGGCCCGAGCTCCTTGCACAGCGCCCGTCCGAATCCGACGAGGGCTGCCTTGGAGGCGGTGTAGTGGGCGCTGAACGGCCGGCCGCGCAGAGCGGCCGACGAGCCGATGTTGATGACCGACGCGCCCTCGGAGAGCAGGTCGAGCACGCCCTGGGTGACCAGGTACGCCGAGGTGACGTTGTGGTCGAACAACCGCTGCCACTCCGCCGCTTCGAGATCGCCGAACTTCGCGTGGCCGTCGATGCCGACGTTGTTCACCAGCACCTCGAGCCCGCCGAGCCGGTCCCGGCAGGCTTCGGCGAGCGTCTTTGCCCCGCTCGCGGTGGTGACGTCGGCGCGCACGGTCAGATGAACGGCGCCGAACTCGTCCAGTTCCCGCGCGAGCGATTCAGCGGCCTTGCCGTCCTTGCTGTATCCCGCCACCACCTGGGCCCCGGCACGGGCGAAGGCCAGAGCCGCCGCCCGTCCGATGCCCCGGGTGCCGCCGGTGATGAGCACGCGCTTGCCGGCGAGACCCGAGGCGAAGGCATCTTCCGTGCTCATGCCGCCTCGGTGAGGTTGGCATTGATCATCTTGAGCAGGATGCGCGGGGTCTCGGCCTCCACGACCGCGTCGTCAGAGAGCTCGACCCCTCGCTCGCGCTTGATGACTCCGGTCACCTGCAGCAGCGCGAGGGAGTCGTAACCGAGCTCGATGAAGGGCACGTCCAGCACCGCGTCGCTGTCGAGGTCGACGCCCTCGGACTCGCCGGCGCATTCACGGAGCTTCTCGGCAAGCTCCAGCAGAGTGAACTCGCTCACTGGGTCCGACCCCCCTCTTTGGTCCAGATGTAGAAGGACTGCGCCATCGCGTCCTTGGGCTCCTGCCAGTTCGGGTCGTACGGCGAAACGCACTCGGCGAGCCGGGTGTTGATGTCGTCGTAGAGCGGGTGGCTGCGGGCCTGGTACAGCCGCGGGCTGATGTCCTCGTCGGCCTCGACAAGATGGAAATAGAGATCGTGGAAGGTGAACAGCGACCGCCTCGTCACACCGATCATGTGGGGCAGCTCGCTCGAGTCCGACTCCTCGAAGATCTTGGCGATGTCGCCGGCCTTGCCCGGCTCCATCCGAGCCACTATGAGCGTCCGGTGTGCCACCGTCGGCCTCCTTCGTGGAATGTACTGGGAAGCCCTGCGGTTGGCGGGCTTGTCACAACCGTGACAGGCAGCGCTGGAGCGCCGCTCGATCCACCGTCCAACTTGCGTCCCGGCGACAGGAATTCTTCGAGGTCGACGAGCGCAAGCGCTCGACGCCCGGGCTGCGCCACGCCACATCGTCGCGGAGCGGCAGCGTCCGGTCGCGACGCTCACCGCAGCGGCCCGGTGATGACCGACTGCCGCAGCCCGGCCTCCGCGGACAGCAGCAGCGGCCGGCCGATCAGCCGCCCGTCGCGCCGGATGCTGCTGGCGTGCACGCCGTATCCGCCAAAGGGCTGGTTGCCGTCCTCGGCGTCCAGCGTGGTGGCGTTGCGGCAGATGACGCCGGTGCCCAGGGTCTCCCCGGTCAGTCGCGGCTCGCCCAGCGCGGAGACGTACATGCCCCGCTCCAGCTCCACGGGGCTGCGCGCCCACTCGCGGAGCATCTCCGTGTCCTCGTACGGCACGATGCAGAAGACCGGCGAGAGGAGCTCCGGCGGATGAAAGTCCACGCCCTCCGGGAACACCAGCAATGAGGGCTCGACCAGCATCCGCTCCGGGTCCGCCTCCCCGCCGCTGACCACATGGTCGGCGTTCCGGACCAGGAACTCCGCCGCGCCCTCCACGGCGTCTTCGCAGGCCAGCGGGGTCAGCACGGTATCGGGCCAGGTGCGCGCTCCGACGGTGAGGACGGACAGTTCGGCGCGCAGCTGCTCCACGATCGCGTCGAGCCGCAGCCGGTGGACGAAGATGACGTCCGGGCACCGGCAGTCCTGGCCGGAGTTGTACAGCCGGGCGCGCAGGATGGCCCGGCAGGCGGCGCCCGGGTCGGTGCGGGGGCCGATGACAAGGGGGTTGGGTCCCGAGCCCATGACGAGGAACAGCGGCCGGTCGCCTACGGATTTCATCACGTCATGGGCATTGGCGGGTTGACCCGTGAAGACCACCGCGTCGGACGCCGAGCAGATCGGCTTGAACTGCCGCTGGGAGACGTCGACCATCCTGATCCGCCGGGCGAGTTCCGGGTCGAGGCGGGAAGTGATCAGCTTGTGCACGGCGTACGCGGTGTCCCGGGTGCGGGCAGGGGGGCGGATTACCACCTCGTCGCAGTAGAGCCCGGGAATCAGACCGAACAGCGCGTACGAGTACAGGATGTTGTTCGGCGGCAGGAACACCGAGAGCAGGGAAAGCTGGGGCGGGCAGTTGCGCGCCAGTTCCCAGGGCGCACCGGTCAACGCCCCTACGGATCGCAGGAGTTCATCACGGGCGCTGCTGTAGGTGGCGACCCGCGTCAGCAGGGACAACAGCTCGTCGCGGCAGCTCAGCAGGGCGGATGCCGTCCTCATCGCCTTCTCGTGCGCGGCTTCGAGGTTGGGCCAGGTACGGATGAACGACTCCAGAACTGGCATGGACGGATGACTCATCGAGCTGTCTCCTCGCGGCACAGGGATGTCGGCTGGGGGCCGACGCAACCAGTGACAGCCGAAAGTCTCCAGCAGTTCTCGAGGCCGTCCGGCTGTTCTTGCTGCCGCCACTTGCATTATCTTTTTTCGTAACTCGGCTCGGTACATGGAAGGTTGACGGAGTCAGCAGCCGAACGAATGCATTTCCAGCAGACATTGAAGAGAATCCGGGGGCAGGGAATTCCCTTCAATGAAATACAAGCCCACTCAACCCCGACTCGAAGACTCCTGGAGTGCCGGCCGTCCGGCGCCCCCTTCGTGAGGACCTCCATGTCCAAAGAACTGCTCGAATCCACTGTCCGCGGCGAACTCGGCCGCTGAGCCGCACCCCTTCGGGAGGCCGATCATGACCAGCACCGTTCCTGCCTCGTCCGGCACCGTGCACCCTTGGTTCCACGAGGAGGGACGGCCGCAGCCGTCGGACCTGAGGCGGCTGTCGGGCGCCGAGACGCACGAGCTGCTGCGCCGCGAGACGGCCGGGCTGAGCGTCTCGCTCCCGGGACCCGTCCTTCCCGCGCAGCCGTTCGTCCTGCCCCGCAGCTCCTACGACGAGCTGTTCGAGGTCAGCCGAGTGCTGCTGTCGCTGGTACGCCGTGCCGTCCTGGCTCAGGGCGGCAGCTGGCCGGCCCGCGCCGAGGCACTCGGCGCCGACCCCGACGACTACCCCCTGCTGTCGGGCCAGGACAACACTGAGACCGAGTACTGCGCGATGATGGCCCGCCCGGACATCGTCATCGGCGAACGGGGCCCCCAGCTGCTCGAGTTCAATGTCAGCGGGACCTTCAGCGGGCCCAATGAAACCCACGCACTCGCCGCGGTCTGGCAGCGGACCCACCAGGACGACGACAGGCCGCCATTCACGGGGTCCGACCCGCTCGTGGCCCGGGTCCAGGCCTATGAGGACGTCTGTGCCCGGCGGAATCTGCCGAGGGCTGTCGCCGTCGTCGGCAGCCTGGGCGATCTGCTCGAAGACTCCGGCATCGGCTTCCACCAACTCACGCTCGACCAGTTCCGGCGTCGCGGCTTCACCGCGGACTTCTTCGAACCGCACCAGCTCCCCGACGCGCTCGGACGCCCGGGGTCCCTGCGCTATCCGCTCGGTCTGCGCGACTTCGCCCTGCCCGACTGGCGGGAGCGCGGCATCGGCATTGGCCCCGTCCATCAGTCACAGCGCTCGGGTTTCCTCCTGCTGCCACCGCAGAGCAGCGGTCTGCTCGCCAACAAGAAGGCACTTGCCCTGGTCTCCGAAAGGCGCCCCTGGATGACGCGCGCCGAACGCCGAACGGTCGAGCGGCACCTGCCCTGGACCCGTATGACCATCCCCGGCCGCACCGACTGGCAGGGGGGCGAACACGACCTGCCCGCACTGCTCTTCCGCGAGCGTGACCGCTTCGTCCTGAAGGCCGCCATGAGCCAGATGGGACGCGAGGTTCTCATCGGCCGCCACACCGGACAGCAGGCCTGGGAAGAGGCCGTCACCGGCGCTTTCGAGGCGGGCGACAGCATCGTG
The DNA here is from genome assembly GCF_053599675.1 of Streptomyces sp. NPDC000880. Lineage (NCBI taxonomy): Bacteria > Bacillati > Actinomycetota > Actinomycetes > Kitasatosporales > Streptomycetaceae > Streptomyces > Streptomyces sp. NPDC000880. The sequence goes on from NZ_JBSFMS010000013.1 coordinate 37,912, forward strand.
CAGGAGTATGTCGAGCCGCTCTCCTGCCTGCTGGAGCTGACCGACGGCAGGTCCACCTGGACCGCGCCGGTCTCGCCCGTACTCAGCCCCATGCTCTTCAACGGCAGGGCCGGCGGCTGCTGGGCCCGGTTCCTGCCGGACGGCGTCGCCGGCTGCGAGGGAGAAATCAGCGTCGGTGAGTACAACGCCGCCGAGAACGCCGTCCTCACCTGGGCCTGAAATGCGGGAATCACGGGAGGAGGGACCACTTCTCCGGCCGACTTTGCCCGCAGAGGTCGTGTGCGGATGTGCTCCTGTGGTCGTTCGGCCGGGACCTCCGGGCCCCGCGTCCGCCGCGGTCGTGACGCCCGGTGTTGCTTTCTGCCAGGCGACGTGAGGCAAGTCACCTGCCTTGGGCGGCGGTTGGATCGTGATCGTGCCCGCTCCGCGGGTAAAGGGCTGTGCGGGATCACTCATGAACAGCACCCGCGAGGAGCCGTCTGTGGCAAGTGGCTGGGCCGCCGACCTCTTGCTGGGCGGCATCGTCTTGTTGGGCGCGTCGGTGCAGCGGCTGGCGGGGATCGGGTTCGCGCTCGTCGCGGTGCCTGCTCTGGTGCTGCTTCTCGGCCCGGCCGAGGGTGTGGTGCTGGCGAACTTCGGGGCCGGTGCCATCAGTGCGGTCGGATTCGTCGGCAGCTGGCGGGAGGTCCGCCTGGCCACGATGGTGCCGTTGGTTGCCGGGGCCGCCTGCACTGTGCCGGCCGGGGCCTGGGTGGCCGCCCGGTTGTCCGAGCCGACACTGCTGGTCGGCACGGGGGTGCTGGTGAGCGCGGCCGTGCTGCTGGTGATGCGAGGCTGTCGGGTGCCCGCTCTGGGTGGCGCCAAAGGAGCGCTGGCCGCCGGTGCGGCGAGCGGGTTCATGAACTCATCGGCCGGAGTGGGTGGCCCGGCGGTCTCTTTGTATGCGGTGAATGCGGGCTGGACGGTACGGGAGTTCGTGCCGAACGCACAGTTCTATGGGGTCGTGGTGAACGGGTTCTCCGTTGCGGCCAAGGGCATGCCGCAGCTCACTGCGCCGGTCTGGTTGCTGGTCGCGGCCGGGATCGCGGCAGGCGCTGTGATCGGGAAGGCGCTTGCGGAGCGGGTGCCGGAGAGCCGGGCGCGGCCGATGGTGCTGCTGCTTTCGCTGGTCGGCGGGCTCACCACGCTGGGCAAGGGACTGTGGGACCTGTGACCCTTGACCAGGACGGACCATGGGGTAACGGCTATGAGGAACGGGCTGTCGGCGGGCCGGCGAATCCTGGTGACAGGCGTGCTCAACGACTACTCGCCGGCCCTTCCACACCGCCGCGCTCGCCCAGGCCGAGGTGGCCACAGGCGTCACCGTCAATCCGGTGGCGGCGGGGCCGGCCCGCACCCTCGCCGGCCCGGGCATTCCCGGAGCCGAGTCGTCCGACGCGCTGTGGGCGCAGCGCGCCCCGCTCGGCCGGGACTCCACCGACCCAAAACCGCCTGCCCGGGCCTGTGTCGCGCTGTTCTTCGGCTGGTTCCCCCGCACCACCGGGGTGATCGTGCATGTGGACGGCGGCTTCCAGGCCATCGGGCGTGAGCGTTCAGCGCGCCCGCAGGGCGCGCTCGACACCCGCTCCCACTCCCGCGCCCGCTCCCACCCGCACCGGCTCCGACTGGATCTCCAGTTCGAGCGAGGATTCCAGCATCGCGCGCTGCAGATGCTGGAGCCGGGGCGACGGGTCGAGCCCCAGCTCCTGGGAGAGCACCGAACGCAGCCGCTGGTACACCTCGAGGGCGTTGCCGCGCCGGCCGGAGCGGTAGAGCGCGAGCATCAACTGCCCCTGGGTGTCCTCGTGCATCGGATGCTGTGCGGCGAGACCCGAGAGCTCGCCCACCAGTTCATGGTGGCGGCCGAGCCGCAGATCCGCCTCGATGCGCTGGTTGAGGATGCTCAGGCGCGACTCCTCGAGCCGGGTTGCCTCGATCTCCAGCAGCGCCCCGCACTGTACGTCGACGAGTGCGGGGCCGCGCCACAGGGCGAGCGCCCTGCGGAAGGAGTCGGACGCCACCGAGCAGTTGCCGCTCTCCAGGGCGCGATGGCCGGTCCCGGCGAGCCGTTCGTACTCACTGACGTCGACCACACCGCCCTGGGTGTCGAGCAGATAGCCGCCCGACTCGGTGACAAGGATGCTCTTGGCGCCGTTCGGCAGCTCGGGTCTGCGGGACCCGCCAATGGAGGCGGCGATCAGATTGCGCAGCTGAAGTATGTAGGTCTGCAAGGTGGTCTGGACGCTACGCGGCGGTGCTTCGCCCCACAGCTCCTCCACCAGCGAGCCCACTGAGACCACTTGGTCGGGGTGCATGGCGAGCAGGGCAAGGACCTTGCGCGGTTTGACTGCAGTGGGGACAACGGAAACCCCCGACTGGACGACCCGGCAGGGCCCCAGCACTCTGATGTCCATATCCGCTACTCCCTTCGAGGCGTTCAGGCTCAGGTGATCGGATGAGGTGTGGCAAGACGGCGCAGCTCTGTCGCGAGCAAGGTGGGCAGGTGCGCGTCACGTACGAAGAAGTGGCCGCCGGGAACGGTCCGAAGATCGAAGCCGGCGCTGGTGTAGCGGCTCCATTCGGCGACCGCCTGGGCGGTCGCGACGTTGTCCTCGGCGCCCGCGTACGCATACAGGGGGCTGGACAGCCGCTCGCCGGCTCCGTCCCGCAGACTGCGGGCGAGCTGGAGGTCGTCGCGCATGGTGGAGAGCAGGATGCTCAGCCACTTGGGCCGCTCGAAGAGGTACGGCGGCAGGGTGCCGTACCGCGCGAGCGCGGCCAGCAGTCTGTCGTCGGGCAGATCCGGCTGCTCGACGAGCGGCGTGGGCAGATGGGGCGCGGCGCAGGCGCCGACACCGACCAGGAGCGGCGGCCGGTGCCCACCGCGGGCGCGCCGCAGCGCGAACCGGTAGGCGACCAGCGCGCCGAGGCTGTGCCCGTAGAAAGCGTGCGGTACATCGAGCAACGGGCCCAGGTGTGTGTCGAGTTCACCGAGCAGCTGCTCGGAGTCGACGATGCGCGGCTCCCGCAGTCTGGTCTCGCGGCCCGGCAGCCGCACCGGAAGCACCTGCACATCGGCGGCGAAACGGGCCCGCCAGCGGGCGAAGGTCAGCGCTCCGGCGCCCGCGTGATGAAAGCAGAACAGCCGGAGCGCCGGCTCGGGTAGCCCAATAATTCTGGGCGACACCGCGAGATAGTGGTTCACGCCGCCTCCTCACACCGCACCGGTTCTCGACTACGCGGCCCCGATACTCACGACCGCCACTGGAAGGCCGCTTGATCGGAGGTGGAGTGAGATGGAGCGGTTGTACGGTGCCGCGTCAGCCGGTCAGCCGGCCGTTACTGCCCAGGCGCCCGGGACCACTCCACGCATCCATGGCTTCCTCACCTCGGAGGATTGCCTGGTGAAGCCGCTGTGTACGGGGAGAAGGCTCAAGGCCCAACTCCTCGACCAGGGTTTCACGAAGGCGCTTGTAGGCGATCAGCGCATCGGATGACCGGCCGTCCGCGCAGTAGGCCAGCATCTGCAGCGCCCGCAGACTCTCGTGGAGCGGGTGCCGTTCGCACAACGCGCACAGCTCGCCGAGCACTTCGCGGTGCCGGCCGAGCCGCAGGTCGGCGCCGATGCGCCGCTCCAGCGCCCCGAGCCGGCACTCCTTCAGCCGGGTCACCTCGATGCCGAGGTGGCGTCCATGGGGTACGTCGGCCAGTGCGGGCCCGCGCCACAGCTCCAGGGCCGCGGTCAGATTGCGCGATGCCGCGGCCATGTCGCCGACCTCGTAGGCGGTGTGGCCGGTGCCGGTGAGCCGGTCGAACTCCAGGGCGTCGACATCGGCGGGGTCCGCGTCGAGCAGATAGCCGCCGTGCCGTGTCACCAGCACGTTCTTGTCGCAGACGCCTGTTGCCCCGGGGATCGCGGAGCGCAGTCTGCGCCGCAGCTGAAGGATGTACGTCTGCAGCGTCGTCGGCGCACTGCGCGGCGGTCCCGCGCCCCAGAGCTCCTCCATGAGGACCGGGACGGGCACGATGTGCTGCGCGTTGAGGGCAAGAAGGGCGAAGATCTGCCGTGGTTTGGAGGCACTGGGGAGCACGGAGACTCCCGCGGCCTCGCCGCGCAGAGTTCCCAGTACTTCGACGCGCATGGTGCGCCCCCTGTCAGGCATGGCCTTTTCCTTACCCCGTCGGACAGCCGCGCTGTGGCGAAAGCTGTTTCCTGGAGAGTCCCATGCAGCGCAGGGGCGGGAATAGTGACCAGGTCACAAGCCGTGCATGGAGATCACGTAGTTGGGGCCTATGAGATGTTCACATCCAGGGAGATGACGTGTCCACTGTTGGATTCCAGTTGCCCGACAGCACACTGCTCTCGTATGCGCAGCCGAACATCCGCACGGGAAACAAACGACCCGGCACCGTTCACATCACGATGGGAGCACCATGATGTCTGGTTACGCGTCCAGCGAAACCGCAGCTCAAGAGGCCCGCACAGGCTCCGTGGAACACGACTGGCGTTTCGCCGAACTCGTCGCCCGCAGCTACATACAGCCTGAGCTCGCCCTGCGGTACGCGCTGGAGCCGCGCAATGTTCTCGCCGAATTCGGCATTCCGACCACGCCGGAAAGCTCCATACCCGCGCTGCCGGCTGATGCCGACACGGAAGTGACGATCATCAACCTCAGTTTCTCCGGAGAGATCGACCCCGCGTTCGCAGTTCCCGTGACACCTCAGCCCTGCATCTGCTCCACCTTCGCACCCGAGCCGGACCGACAGGGCGCCGTCGGCACCCTGCACATGTGAGGGACACATGGATTCCCTGTGGCCACGGATCGGGTTCAGGAGACACCTCACGACCGCCGTCGTACCTGGCGAGGGGACCTATGTGGTCTCCGAACAGGGTGTCACCGCGATCGAGGGCGAGGCCGTAGCGGCCCTCGCTCCTCTGCTGGACGGCAGCAGGGACCTGTCCGCACTTGTGCGGGACACCCAGGGACTGCTGTCGCCGACCGAACTCGGCAGTCTCCTGGGGAAGCTGACGCAGGCGAACCTGGTCACCGGGTACGCAGCGCCGCCTCAGGCCGACTCGGCTGACCTGGACGCCACGGCGTTCTGGGAAGCCGCCGGCCTTGAGGCGACGCATGCGGGAAGGGCTCTGACCGAGGGCCGGGTCCGGTTGCTGGACCTGGGCGCCATCGGCGGGCCCGCCGCCCGGGACGCCTTCTGCACCGCCGGGGTCGCGTTGAGCGGCCCCGGCGGCGGTGAGCTGACGGTCGTCCTGTGCGACGACTATCTCCTGCCTCAGCTGCGGGACATCGACGAGGAACAGCGCAAGAGCGGACGTCCGTGGCTGCTGGCCAAACCACACGGCGTCGAACCGTGGATCGGGCCGGTGTTCCAGCCGGGCGAGGGGGCCTGCTGGAGCTGTATGGCACACCGGCTGAGCCACCACCGCCAGCCGGAGCAGCACCTCGGGGACGCACTCGGCCTGGCTTCGCCGCCGGCGCCGCCGCGTGCGACCATCGCCGCGAGCCGCTCACTGGCACTCCAGGCGATAGCCGTGGAGGCGGCCAAGTGGATTGCCGGATACCGCGACAAGAGCCAGTCGGCCATACGAGTTCTGGACACTCTTCAGCTCAGTATCCGGGCACACCCGGTCGGAAAGCGCCCGCAGTGTCCTGAATGCGGGGACCCACAGCTGGTCGGGGACCGGGTGCAGCAGCCCATCACCCTCACTTCGCGGCCCAAGAAGACCCTCACCGGAAACGGTCACCGGGCCCTGACGGCCGAGCAGGTCCTTGAACGCTACGAGCACCTGGTCGGCAGGGTCACCGGGGTCGTCAGCTCGCTGCAGCGCGCGCCCGGCGGCCCCGACTTCCTCAACTCGTATCACTCGGGCGCCAATCCGGCACTGACCCGCGGCAGCCTCGCGGCGTTCCGCTCCGGGCTGCGCAGTCAGAGCGGCGGCAAGGGGGTCACCGCGCTGGATGCCAAGGTCGGTGCGCTCTGCGAGGCCGTTGAACGGTACTCCGCGACGCTGCACGGCGATGAACCCCGGATCCGCGCCAGTCTCACGGAACTGGGCGACGAGGCGGTCCACCCCAATGAATGCCAGCTGTACCACGAGCGTCAGTTCGCGGGCCGTCTGCAGTGGAACGCCGTACAGCCGCCCTTCCAGTACATCTGCGACCCGTTCGACGAGAACGTACCAATCGACTGGACCCCGGTCTGGTCTCTCACCCACGGCAGACAGCGGCTGCTGCCGACCGGGATGCTCTACTTTGCCCCGGCGCCCCCGCGGGGCCCGTGCTTCACAGTGGCCGATTCCAACGGCAACGCGGCGGGCAGCAGTCTCGAAGACGCCATCCTGCAGGGCTTCTTCGAACTCGTCGAGCGGGATGCGGTCGCCCTGTGGTGGTACAACCGCACCCCTCAGCCCGCGGTCGACCTGGAGTCCTTCCCGGACCCGTGGATCGATGAGATGCACGCCCAGTACGCCTCGCTCAACCGGGAGTTCTGGGTTCTCGATCTCACATCCGACCTGGGTATTCCGGCGATGGCCGCGCTCTCGCGCCGTACCGACAAGCCGGCCGAGGACATCATGTTCGGCTTCGGCTGCCACTTCGATCCCGGCATCGCGCTACGGCGTGCTCTCACCGAGCTCAACCAGCTGCTGCCCGCCGTACTGCAGACGCCTTCCGACGACCCCGAACTACTCGACTGGTGCACTCGCCGCACCCTCGCCAACCAGCCCTATCTGGGCTCTGACCGGAGCGTCCCCGCGAAGCGCCGCACCGACTACGGCTACACGCTGCGCGCGGACCTCCTCGACGACATCCGGGCCGCGGAGCAACTGCTGCGCGCGCACGGCTTGGAAATGCTGGTCCTCGACCAGACGCGGCCCGATCTCGGACTCCCGGCGGTGAAGGTGCTGGTGCCCGGATTACGCCACTTCTGGGCGCGGTTCGGCCGCGGTCGGCTCTACGACGTACCCGTGCGTCTTGGCCGGAGGACCACCCCGATCACGTTTGAGCAACTCAACCCGATCCCGCTGTTTGTCTAGTAATAACAGTCCCGTCCCCGCGGTGCTCGCCTAAGATCGAGGCACGCTTGGCGGCAACGGGGGGTCACATGTTTGACGTGAATCGAACCCAGGAGAGACAGCACTCGCACCGTCCGGACCACCGCGATCCGGCCATGCCTCGGCGTGGTGGAAACGACATGGGTCTGGCTCCCAAGATCGCCCAGGGCATCCTGCTGGTCGCTCTGGGCAGCGTGCTGGCCGCTGCGACCCTGCATCTGCTCACGGTGCAGCAGAGTCTGGCCGAACTCCTCGTGGGCGCGGCGGCTCTGATCGGGATGTTCGCCTGCCAGGTGGTCCTCTCGGCACCCAGACGGGTGCGGCTGGGCCGCAGACAGCAGTACTGGATCCTGGCCATCCAGGTAACACTGAGCTACCCCCCGATCCTGCTGATGGGCACCGCATGGGTGGGCATCACCGGCTTTCTCGCGGGATCGCTGCTGCTGGTCCTGCGGTCACCCGGGTCATGGGTGACCGCAGGGCTCACCGTCGTCAGCACCATGAGCCTGACCACTGCCTGGTCCGGCAAGACCTACCTCGACGTCGCCTATATCGGCATCTCCACCGTCATGGTCGCGAGTCTTGTCTACGGACTGACCGCGCTCTCCGAGATGGTGCTCAAATTACGCAGCGCGCAAGAGGAGATCGCCCGGCTCGCCGTGGAACAGGAGCGGCTGCGGTTCGCCCGCGATCTGCACGATCTGCTGGGATACAGCCTCTCGGCGATCACCCTGCGCAGTGAGCTGACACTGCGGCTGGTCGACCAGCATCCGGCGAGGGCCCGTGAAGAGCTCTCGACGGTGCTCGAGATCTCCCGGCAGGCGCTCGCCGACACCCGGCAGGTCGCCCGCAGCTACCGGGACATGTCCTTCCCCGCCGAACTCGCGTCGGCGCGCTCGGTGTTCTGCGCCGCCGGCATCGACATCGAGGTCGACTGCACACTGGTGGACCTGCCCGACCAGGTGGGCACGGTCCTGGCGACCGTGCTGCGGGAAGGGATCACCAACATCCTGCGGCACAGCAGCGTGCGGCACTGCCGTATCGAGGCTCGCAGCACGGGCGACGGGTCGGTGCAACTGCATGTGCGCAACGACGGGGTTGACGCCCACTTCGGCGAGCCGTCGTCGTACGACGGAAGCGGCATCGGAAATCTCTCCGCCCGCGTCACCGCGATCGGCGGCGCACTGACCGCCTGCGTATGGGAGGACGGCTGCTTCCATCTGGTGGCGAAGGTGCCGCTGGAGTTCGGGACGAGCGGTCGGGTGCCCCGGCCTCGGCGGCTGGTGGACCAGCCGGTCAGGAAGTCCGACGACGGCACGCGCAGCGCCGTCTGAATGCCTCTGCGCCCGCATGCTCCGCACCGGAATCCTTGATCCGGGGGGCGGCGGTATCAGAGCCAGCCCTGCTCCCTCGCGATTCGGATCGCGTCGACGCGGTTGCGCGCGCCCAGTTTGGTGACGACCGTCGTCAGATAGTTCCGTACGGTCCCGACGGTCAGGTACAGCCGTCCCGCTATGTCGGGGGCCTCCGCCCCGTCCGCGGCCATCCGCAGCACCTCGGTCTCCCTGGCGGTGAGTGGATTGTTCCTGGCCGTCCACGCGTCGAGAGCCAGCTGCGGGTCGATCACCCGCTCCCCCACCGCCACCCGTCTTATCGCGTCGGCGAGTTGGCTCGGCGGTGCGTCCTTGAGGATGAACCCGGACACCTGGGCCTCCAGCGCCCGGCGCAGATTGCCCGGGCGGCCGAGGCCGGTCAGCATCAGGGTGCGGCAGGACGGATGCCTCGCGTGCACCTCGGCGGCGGCGGAAAGGCCGTCCATGCCAGGCAGATCGATGTCGAGCACCGCCACATGCGGGTCGTGCGCCATCACGGCGGGCACGATGTCCCGCCCCGTACCGACCGCCGCCACGATCTGGATGTCGGCCTCGAGGTTGAGCAGAGCAACCAGTGCCCCCCGAACCATGTGCATGTCCTCGGCAAGGACCACTCTGATCATGTCCGATGGTTCACGCAGCACTCGGCCTCCCCCAGCCCGCCGTCAGCGAAGGCGAGGATACATCTCCGAGTCGAACTGAACACCAGCTCGAGCACATCCCGAGTACCAGGTCGGACGGTGTGGTCATGCCTCAGGACTCCGTGGTGCGCAGCTATCCGCCCCCTCGCCGCTCGGCGACCGACATCCCCGAGGAGTACGCCCGGCTGCGCAGTGACACTCCGGCGGCAGACGTCGTGATGCCCAGCGGTGACGGAGCGTATCTGTTCAGCCGGTACGACGATGTACGCACCGTGCTCTCCGACGTCCGGTGCAGCAGAGCGGCCACCACGCTTCCCGAGTCGCCCAGGCTCACGGCCGTTCCGTTCGACGCGGGCGGGCTGTTCACCATGGACCCGCCCGAGCACACCCGGCTGCGCTCCCTGGTGTCGAGTGCCTTTACGGCGCGCCGGGTTGACCTGATGCGGCCGCGCATCCAGGAGCTGGCGGACGGACTGCTGGAGCGGATGGCGGAGCATGGCGGCGGTCCCGTCGACTTCAACGAGGCGTTCGCCTTTCCGTATCCCGTCGCAGTGATCTGCGAGCTGCTGGGTGTGCCCTTCGCCGACCGGGAGCTGTTCAGGGGCTGGTCGGACGCGATCCTGTCACTCAGCGCGCACACGCCCGAGCAGATGCTGGAGCGCAAGCTGGCGCTCGTCGGCTATCTGCAGCAGCTTCTCGCCGAGAAGCGGCAGCGGCCGGGAGACGATCTGCTCAGCGCGCTCGTGGGGATCCGGGACGAGGAAGGGCCGCTGACTGAGCACGAGCTGATCACCATGGCGATGACGCTGCTGATCGCCGGGCACGAGACGACGGTCGGGGTGCTGGGCACCTCCGTGTTCACGCTGCTGCGGCACCGCGGCGGCATGGGCCTGGTGCCCGCGGCTCCCGCCGCGCTGGCCACGCTCGTGGAGGAGTTGCTGCGGATCAACCCCATCGGGGACGGCGGTCCGCTCCGGGTCACCACCGCCGACATCGAGGTGGCGGGCACGACGGTGCCGGCCGGCAGCGCGGTCATCGGGGCGATCTGCTCCGCCAACCGGGACGAGAGCCGGTTCCCCGACGCGGACCGCTTCGAGCCCGCCCGCCGGGGCGCCCCGCATCTGGCCTTCGGGCACGGCCCGCACTACTGCCTGGGCGCGCCTCTTGCCCGGGCCGAGCTGCAGATCGCGCTGTCCGCGCTGGCCCGCCGGTTCCCGGATCTGCGTCTCGCCGTGCCGGTGGACGAGGTCCGGATGCACACCGGGCTGCTCGTCAACCGGCTGGAGTCGCTGCCGGTGAACTGGGACTGAGGCTACGGAAGTTCAGTACCGCAGCCCGTTGGGCCTGCGCGGCCCGTATCCGAAGGCCCGGTCGACGGCGATGTGCCCGAGCCAGCCGAGGCCTGCGACGGCCGTGCGCCGGCTGCGGGTGACGGCCGCGAGGGTGAGCAAGGCGGCGGGTACGGCGGGCGAGTGCAGGATGTTGTAGGGGCGTACGGCGTAGCCCGGCAGGCGCTCGAAGTCCGGGGCGGCCTCGATGCCGTACAGCAGGGCGATGTCGGGGAGCACCGCGGTCGTCCACAGCACCCGGCTGCGGGCCCCGCCGACCCGCGCGCCGGCGACCAGCGCGGCCACCCCGACCGCGCCGCTGAGGGCGCGCCCCACGGGGTCGTGGTAGGTCCACCCGGCCGTACCAGCCCCGTCGGCGTTTGAGGCGCGGGGTTCGGGGCGGAGCCCCGACAAGGGCCTGAAGGTTCCGCGTGCGCTCATGCCGTCAGCCGTCCTCTCCTGCTCAGCAGTCGCTGTACGCCGCCGACCGCGCCGAGCGCCGCCCTTGGCAGGGGACGCGCGCCCACCGTGCGCAACGCCGCGCGCAGCAGGGCGACGCGGACCCGGCCGAGCTGGGCGGGCGCGCCGTGTTCGTCGTCAAGGAGCAGTACGTCCCGCCGGGCCGTGCGGTCGCGCAGCAGCTCGGCCGTCTCGGTGAGCGGCACGATGTCGTCGCGCAGGGCGGCCGCGTATGTCACCGGAATGTCCAGCCGCCCCAACTCGTCCTCGGACAGCGCCCATTCGCGTACGGCGTCGAAGACATCGCCCGGCGCGCAGCCGATGAGGTGCGCAAGCGTGAGCACCGTGGTCTGCGGGACGCGGCGCTGCCAGTCCCGGTCCAGGAAGAAGTGGCGCAGCGGCGCGCCCACCGTGGCCACCCCGCCCACGCGCTCATCGACCAGGGCCGTGCGCAGTGCCAGATGGCCGCCGAAGCTCAGCGCGATCGCGTAGGTACGCCGTACGTCGGCCCGGTCGGCGACCGTGTCGAGCAGGGCAGTGAGCATGCGGTGGCTGTCCGCGCGGTACGGCAGGGTGTTCTCGCCGACGCCGGGCATCTCGGTGACCGCAAGGGCCACGCCGAGGGCGTCGGCACGCGCCAGGATCGGGGCCCACTGTTCCTTGACGCTGACGATGCCGCCCATGACGACGATCAGCGGACGCGGCTGTGCCGCCGAGAGTCCGGCCGTCCAGCAGGCGAACCGGCCCTCGGGCAGGGCGATGTCGATGCGGTCGAGGCCGGCTCGCGCCCGGCGCCACTGGTCGAAGGACTGGACGCAGAGCAGCTGCGCGCGGCGGCGGACGACATCGTCCACCGCCGCGTACGGGAAGCGGGCGAGGCCGTAGTGGCGGCAGGCCTCCAGCTGTCGGCCGCGTCCAGCGAGCCGGTCGCCGGCGCGGCTCCAGACGGCGGGCCAGGAGTCGTGGCTGCCCCCGTGCGCGGTGGCCACCTTCTCCAGCAGCTCGCGGCAGCGTGCGGGGGCGAGTCCCTGTGCGCGGGCGTGCAGCAGCACATAACGGCGCAGCTCCGGGAGTTCGGGTCCGGGCGGTGTGCCGTTCATGTCCGCTGCTCCGTCCTGGTGGGCCGTGCGCCGGGGTCGGTCTGCCGGCCGGGGAAGTAGGCGGGGGCGAGCACCCTGCGCTGGAGTGCGGGGCTGGCGTTCAGTGCGCGATAGACAGTGCGCCGCAGGGCCACGGCCGGCGGTGCGGAGAGGCTGAACATCCGCTCCTGGCGCAGTTGCAGCCCCCGGGAGCGGCGCACCGCGCCCTCCCTGTCCCGCTGGAAGGCGAGCACGGCGGCGGCGAGCGCGGCCCCGCGTCCGCTGCGGGGCGTATCGAGCGCGCGGGCGAGCAGCGGGGCGAGGGCGACCGCGTCGGCCAGGGCGTGGTTGACGCCCTGGCCGAGGATGGGCGAGAGGGTGTGCGCGGCGTCGCCGAGCAGGACGACTCCGGGGGCCGACCAGCGCCGCACGTCGGTGGTGAAGATGTCGAGCAGATGGGTGTCGGACCAGCCGCGGATGCCCTCGGCCGCTTCCCGCTCCAGCTCGGGGGCGAGCTCCGCGAGCCGGGCGTGCAGCTGTCCGATGCCGCCCGAACGCAGCTCGCGCAGCCCGCCCTTGGGGATGTTGAGGCCGACCCGCAGGGTGCCGTCGGTGCTGGGCAGGAAGAGCCCGTGGCGGCCCGCGCTGATCCTCACCCGGTAGGTCCGCCGGTCCCAGGCGGCCGGGAACGGCAGCTTCAGCCAGATCACGTCACGCTCCAGCGGAGTGCGCGCGGCGACGAGGCCGGACATCCGGCGTACGGCGCTGTACCTGCCGTCCGCGCCGACCGTCACATCGGCCCGTATCTCCACCATCCCGTCAGGGGTCTTGGCGAGCACTCCGCGTACCGCGCCGCCGTCCCGCAGCAGCCCGACAGCACAGGCGGGTTCGAGTACGGTGCAGCCGCCGCGCTCTTCGGCCGCGTCGGCCAGCGCCGACAGCAGCACCGGCTGGGCCAGCTCGACCGGGTGGCGGTAGGCGTACGGGAAGGTCTCGAAGCGTACGTCGAGTACCCGGGAGCCGCCGTCGGCGATCTCGAGACGGTGCACTTGGTGGGTGTGTCGGCGCACCCGGTCCAGTACGTCGAGTCCGGCGAGCAGCCGCACTCCGTCGGGCGACACCGACTCGCCGCGGAAAGCACGCGCTCCGCCCCTGCGCTGTTCCAGCAGGACCACCTGCCGGCCCAGGCGCACCAGCGCGAGGGCGAGCGCGCGGCCGCCGGGCCCGCCGCCCACCACACAGACCTCTGTCGTGATCGTCATGTCGGTGCCTCGTCCGGCCCGGTGTTCGCCAGCGCCTCCATGAGGCCGGCGTCGAGCATGGTGGACGCGGCGGTGTCGCTGGTGTCACCGAAGCCCGCGTCGAACAGGGCCACGCTCACCGTGTACCGGCGGTCCACCAAGCAGGTGTGGAAGGTCCATTCGTCGCCGGTGCCGCGCGACCCGTCCGGTCTCAGGACCTGCACCTTGCGCTCCTGCGGCCCGAAGCCGAACTCCGTGAAGCGGAACCGCATGCCCTGACCGATCGCCTTGCTGTAAGCCTCCTTCAGCGTCCACAGACGCACCAGCGCGCCGTTGCGCCGCTCGTCGGCGATCTGCGCGAGGGCCTCGCGCTCGTGCGGCGTACACACCTGGTTCTCGGTGCCGAGTCCGAGCATCGGCCGGTCTCTGAGTTCGGCGTCCACGCCGATCCAGCCGCGGCGGGTCAGCCCGACCAGGAGCAGTGTCTCGGTGTGGCTGAGGCTGATGTCGATCTGGTCGAGGCCGCGCAGATACGGGCGTCCGCCCGGCTTGTAGGCGAGCTCGACGGACTGCGGGGATGCCTCGATGATCGCGCAGGCGACATGTTTGAGCAGCAGCCTGGACGCCACGAAACGGGATCGGATCTGATAGTGCGTCATGGCGGCGAAACGGGCGTAGTCGCGGCCGAGCAGCGGGCGCAGTTCGGGCGCGTCCAGGTCGGCGGGCAGCCAGTCGTCGAGTTGGGCGTGGACGACCACGCTGCCGTACTCCCGTACCGCGTCACGGACCTGCTCCCAGGGGCCCTCGGGGCCGGTCACCCGCACGGGTCGGGCGAATCCCTGCTCCGTCGCGGGGTTCGTCACGGGTCCCGGAAAGATCACCATGCCAGCCCTCCAGCCGCTTCACCACTCCGTCGAGTACGTCCGCCGCGGCAGCTCCGTCGAGCACTCTGTGGTCGAAGGTCAGTCCCAGGCGCATGACCGGCGCTGCCACGATCCGGCCCTCGCGCACCACGGCCCGGTCGGCCACCCGCCCCGCGCAGAAGGTGATTGCCGTGCCGCCGTAGGAGTGGAAGACATCGACAGCGCGGTGCCCGAGCGAGCTCACCGCGAAGGTCCCGAGCCGCTGAGCCCTGGTGGCCGGACTGCGTACTCCGAGCCGGAACGCCAACTGCCCGACGGGCGGCGGCAGCTGATTGAGCAGCCGCACCGCCGCGGCGCCTGGCAGGTCGTACGGGTCGCTCTCGCGGCACAGGTCCACCAAATCCTGGATCTCCGTAAGGGCCGCCACGTCGATGCGCGGCAGCACGGCGGTGAGCACAACGCGCTCGCCGCCCTCGGTCCTGCGGTCGAGTGCGAGCTTGGCCGCGACATCCGGCAGCGGCGCGGTGCGCGGCCACAGCACGCCGCGCGCCATCGCGCGGGCCTCGGGGTGCCGGGCGACGATCCGTCCGGCGGCGTACAGCAGATAGCTCACCACCGAGTACCGCCGGCCCGCCGCGTGCCCGGCGGCCCGGTGCTCCTCGACGCGGGTCATGTCGACGTCGGCGCCCAGGTGGACGGGGGCGGCGGCCCGCGCCCAGCTGAGGAAGTAGCGCGTATGGCGCCTGGCCCGGTCCCCGGACACGGTCATGTCCCCACCGCTGCGGTCCAGATCTCGCTGAGGCTGCGAGCCTGAAGCATCTCGGCGACCGGGACCGGCCTGCCCAGCTCCTGTTCGATCAGGGTGACCAGGCGCAGTAGATGGACCGAGTCCCAGCAGGGCAGCTCGGCCAGTTCGCGTCCGGCGTCCGCCGGTTCCAGGTCGGTGCCCAGGTGTTCGTTGGCGAGTGAGATCAGATCGACGACGGTGTGCATGACTCCACCTCCTGTGCCCGGTCGTGCGCGAGGCGCAGCCTCAGCCGCACATGGGAAGGGACGGGCGGAAGTTGCTCCAGCGCGTGCCGGTAGCAAATCGCGCAACCGGTCTGAGATGTCGTCTCGAAGCCGTGTGCCGGACAGAACGCGCGCTGCGCCTCGTTGGCCGCGCCCTGCCGCCACAGCGCGTGCACGGCGGGCAGTCCGGCGTCCCGGGCGGCGTACAGCAGCCCGGCCAGTACTGCGTCCTCGATGCCGCGGCCCAGCACCCGGCAGCTGACGACCATGTTCTCCAGATGCAGTCCGGCGCCGTCGATGCGGGCGAAGACCGCGCCGACCACTCCGTCGTCGCCGAAGCGGTCGGCGGCGCGCACGGCGAGTACGAGCGCCTCCGGGGCCTCGGCGAGGCACTGGATCTGTGCCGCAGTCAGCCGCGTCCCGGTGAGGTTGAAGCGGTTGGTGCGCAGGCTCAACTGGGCGATTCTGGCGGTCTCATGGCTTTGAGCGGGGCCGACGTCGACCTCGATGCCGAGGTCGCGCAGGAAGCTCTGGTAGTCCTTCGCGTCCGCCCGGCGCCGGTCGCGCTGTTCGCGTTCCCGGTAGCGCGCGGCCCGGCCGCGGTCCTCCTCGGTGACCGACGGCACGTCGAACCAGCCGTCGACCAGCAGGCGTTCGCCGTGGAGAGCGGGCTCGCCGTCCAGGGGTACGACGGCGGCCCCCGGCGCTCCCGCCCGTACGACCTCCCGCTCGAAGGCGCTGTCGTCGGCGAAGACGACGGCCGACGGCGAGATGCCCAGACCGGCCGCGATCTTGTGGACGCCCTCGGCCTTGGAGCCCCAGTCGGCGACGATGGAGACGAAGTCGTCGGTGCTCAGCGGCCAGTCCGGGTGGGCGGCCAGGGCCCGGGCGACCGGCTCCGGGTCGTTCTTGCTGCACACCGCGAGCAGCACGCCCTGCGAGGCGAGCTGCTCGACGGTCCGCCGGAAGCCCGCGAACGCGCCCGCGCGCAGCGAGTCGGCGGCGCGCACCCGCTCGGGCCCATCCTCGGCGAGTATGCCGTCCCACAGGGTGCCGTCGAGGTCGAGGACCAGGCACTTCTTGGCGTCGCCGCGCTGCGCCCTGGCGAGGTGGGCGGCCTCGCGGGCGTATCCGGCCAGCAGCCCGGCGGTGCAGTGCGCATCGGCGTACGCGCCCAGACGCGGATCGTCGGCGCGCACCCCCGACGCGGTCAGCGGCTCCAGGTCGAGTACGGCCAGGCCCGCCGCCGGATCGGACATCCGTAGCAGGTCGGCGTTGAACTCCCGCCAGATCGCGCCCAGTTCGGCCCGCTGCGCGAGTCCGGTCAGCTGGTGGGTGAAGCGCCGCAGCAGCGGCACGGTGTTCAGTACGAAGGTGGACCCCTCGGGGGCGTGTGCGGCGTGGGTGCCGGCGAGTTCGGCCAGCAGCAGCCGCTGCCGTTCCGCTTCGAGGGCCACGCCGTAGGGCTGCCAGGGTGGTCGCACCCGGTCCCAGACAGTCAGCGGGTCCAGGACACACAGGGTGAGGTCCGGCCGGTGTGCGTACACGGCGGATGCCGGGTCGGCGAGGTCCTGGACATAGCCGCCGCTGCCCGCCGCGTACGGGATCAGCAGCAGGCCGTGCCGGGCGAGCTGGGCGGTGAGCGCAGGCACGAGTCCGGCGGTGGTGGAGCGCCCGGTCACCGCGACGCGCACGGCCGGGGTTCCGGGGTGGGCGGTGAGCACATCGGCAGGGCTCAGCCGGGCGAGCAGCCGTCCCGCGTGATCGAGGGCGTCGTCGTCGGGTGCGTCGTCGTCGAGCCGGGCGAGCAGCGCGGGGACTTGAGGGTACGCGTGGGCCAGCCGGCCCGCTTCGTGGAGGGCACGCAACTCCTGCTGTGCTTCGCCTCGCGCGCTCATTCCGTCGCCTCCACTGCGAAGCCGGCCTTGATCCATTTGCTGGACTCGATCGCGATGCCGAGGGCCCGCCCGCCTGCCCCCAGCCGCGGCAGGAGCCGCTCCAGCTGGAAGAAGACCAGCGCGTTTCCGTTGTTTCCGGTGTCCGCGACACAGGAGACCTCCTCCCACTCGAGGCCCTGCCGCAGACCCCTCGTGATGCGCTCGGTCATCCTGCCGCTGAGCTGTGGCGGAAGGACATGGCCGAGGGTCGCGGCGGGCCAGCCCAGGGTGTCGAGCAGGGTGTCGAGGACCTCCTGGGACATGACGGGGACCGTGGTCTCGACGGCCTTGTAGTCCTCCGTCACGGCAGGCAGGTCCGTATGGCGGTCGGCCAGTCCGAACCACTCGACGCGCTGTCCCGGCGCGCGGCCGAGGCCGCTGACCCAGTGGTCGGCCCGGGTCAGCACGGCCCGGGAGGTACCCGGTTCACGGCTGAGGGCGACAGCTCCCGCGCCGTCGCCGAACAGGACGTAGTTGACGAGCTGGGAGAGCGGCAACTCCCGGAAGTCCTGGTGCAGATCGAGGTGTTTGCTGCAGACGTCGCCGCCGATCACCAGGCCCACCGGCCTTCCGCCGCTCGGCCCGCACGCGATCAGGGCCGAGGCGAGCGCCAGCGCCTGCACCGCGCCCGTGCAGCCGGACTGGAGCTGGTAGACGGGCACTTGGTCGATGCCGAGCCGGTCGGCGACCAGCGTGGCCGTCGTCGGCATCAGTGCGTCCGGGGTCGCGGTGGCCAGCACGACGAAGGCCACGTCGTCGGGGTCCGCCCCGGCGTCGGCCAGCGCCCGGTCGGCGGCGTCGGTGCACAGGTCCTCCAGGGTCCAGCGGACGGTGCCGCCGTCGAGGTCGCGTGCGAAGTGCCGGGTCCTGGTGCCGATGAACGTCTCCACCCACTCCGCGGCGATGCCGAGCCGCCGCGCCAGCGCGGTGTTGTCGACCGGCTCGCCGGGCAGGGCGGTGCCGATCCCTGCCAGCCGGACGGGCCCGACGCGGCCGCTTGCGGGCCAGGTCATGGTGCCACCGCCGCGTTGAGCTGCTCGCTCAGATAGCCGATCAGGGACTCGACGCTGACCAGGCTGGGGAGCATCTGAGGCATGGACAGTTCACCGATCTCCGGGAACCGCTCCTCCAGCCGGTACTTGAGCTCCATCAGCATCACGGAGTCGAAGCCGAGATCGTCGTAGAAGCGCAGGCCGTCGTCGAGTTCGTCGTGGCGGCCGCCCCTGACCGTGGCGACGGCCTCACGCACCCCCTGGCGCACCCGGTCGGGATCGGGCCCGGTGGCGGGCGCGCCCGCCGGCCGGGCGTCGGGGGCGGGGACGGTCAGCTGCTGGTGCCAGGACCGCCACTCGGTGGAGAAGGCATGGGCAGGCATCCGCACGGCCCGCTTCTCGGCGTCCGGGTAGAAGGTGTCCCAGGCGGGGTCGAGTCCGTCCTGGTGCAGCCGGGCGAGGAGTTCGCCGACCTCCCGCGGCCCGGAGTCCTCGCCCCGGCAGACGCCGAGGGCGGGGATGTCGCGGGCGGCACCGATCCGCCGGAGCAGATTGCTGAGCACCGGCCCCGGCCCGATCTCGACGACATGGGTGGGCGGCCGGCCGCACAGTGAGGTGACGGCGTCTTCGAATCGTACGGTCGCCGAGACGTGTTCCGTCCAGTAGGCGGCGTCCAGTTCCTCGCCGGGCGCGAGGAGTCTGCCGCGTACCGTCGAGTGGAAGGGGAGCCGCGGCCGCCCGCCCGGGATGCGTGAGGCGACCCGTTCGAAGCGGCCCAGCATGGGCGTCATCAGCGGCGAGTGAAAGGCGTGCGAGACCTTGAGCGGGGTGCAGGCCAGGCCGCGCTCCTCAAGCCGGGCCCGGATTCGGCCGAGGGCTGAGAGGTCGCCGGAGAGCACGGTCGCCCCGGGCCCGTTGAGCGCGCCGATGCCGACGGTGGGCTCGTCCGCGACCAGGGCGGCGGCCTCCGCGGGGCGGGCCCTGGTGGCCAGCATCCCGCCGCCTTCGGGCAGTTGCTGCATAAAGGCGCCGCGTACGGCGACGAGCCTGGCCGCGTCCGCGAGGTCCAGCGCCTCGGCGACGACGGCGGCCGCGAACTCGCCGATGCTGTGCCCGATGACCGCGGCGGGCCGCACCCCGAGTTCCATCAGGGTGCGGGCCAGGGCGTACTCCACGGCGAACAGGGCGGGCTGGGTGGTGCCGGTCCGGTGGATGACCGGGTCCCCGGCGAGGATCGCCTCGTGGACGGGGGTGACGGTGTACGGCTGCAGTGCCTTGGACGCCTCTTCCAGGAAGGTCCGGTAGACGCTCGAGCCTTCGTAGAGTCCGGCGGTCATCCTCGGGTACTGGGCGCCCTGTCCGGTGAACGCGAAGGCAAGGACCGGTTCTTCGGCGGCCTCGGCGTACTCGGTCTCCAGCTCGGCCCCGGCGAACAGCCGCGATGCGAGTTCCTCGGTGCTGTCGGCCGCGGTGGCGAAGCGGTAGGGCAGGGCGGCCCGGGACCGGTTGCTGGTCCAGCACAGCCGGGCGAGCTCCTCGCCGGTGCGGCCCGCGACGTCGACGGCCTGGATGCGCAGATTGCGGCGCAGCGCGCGGGGGGTGTCGGCGGACAACGTGAAGACCCCTGCGCACGGGCCGGATTCGGCGGCCGGTGCGGCGCTCCGCGGTGCGGTTTCGAGCACCACATGGGCATTGGTACCGCCCATGCCGAAGCTGGAGACTCCCGCGCGGCAGCCGTCGGCGGGCAGTTCGAGCGGCTCGGTGATCAGCTCCATGGAGCGGCGGGCCAGACCGAGCCGCGGGTTCTCCTCGCCGTACGCGGGGCTGCGCGGCACTACGCCGTGCCGCAGCGACAGTACGGTCTTGATCAGGCCGGCCATTCCGGCCGCGCCCTCGGTGTGGCCGATGGCGCCCTTGACCGCGCCGATCGCCAGGGGCCATTTCCGTACGCCCTGGGTGTCACGGAACACGTCGCCGAGCGAGAGCACTTCGATCTGGTCGCCGAGCGGGGTGCCGGTGCCGTGGGCCTCGATGAAGCGGATGTCCTGGGGGGCGACCCCAGCCCGGCGGCAGGCGGTGGCGATCACCTCGCGCTGGGAGGCGCGGTGCGGGGCCATGATGCCGTTGCTGCGGCCGTCCTGGTTGACGGCGCTGCCGAGGATCACCGCGTGGACGGGATCGCCGTCGCGCACCGCGTCCTCCAGCAGCCGCAGCGCGACCACGCCGACGCCCTCGCCGCGGCCGATGCCGTCCGCCGCGGCGGAGAAGGGTTTGCACCGACCGTCGGGGGCGGCGAGTCCGGCCTGGGCGTAGATCTCGTCGAGCACCGGGCCGACCACGATGTTGACGCCGCCGGCCAGCGCGAGGTCGCACTCCCCGGCACGCAGCGCGGTGCAGGCGAGATGCACGGCGACCAGGGACGAGGAGCACGCGGTGTCCACGGTGAGGCTGGGGCCGCGCAGATCGAGCTGGTAGGAGACACGGTTGGCGAGCATGGAGCGGCCGCTGCCGGTGCCGGTGCGCGGGGTGACCCCGTTGGGCGCGGCAATGCTGAGCCGCATCCAGTCGTCGGACATGCAGCCCACATAGGTGCCCACCGAGCCGCCGGCGAGCCGGGTCGGGGACATTCCGGCGTCCTCGATGGCCCGCCAGGAGCATTCGAGGAGCAGCCTCTGCTGCGGGTCCATCGCACTCGCCTCGGCGGTGGGGACAGCGAAGAAGGACCGGTCGAAGGCGTCGGCGTCGGAGAGGAAGCCGCCCGGCACGGCGGACGGGCCGCGCGAGGCGGGGCGTTCACCGATCGCGTTCGCCCCGCTCATCAGCAGCTGCCAGTACGCGTCCGGCCCGGGCGCACCCGGGAATCTGCAGTCCAGACCCACCACCGCGACCGGGTGCCGGGACGGGCCCGATGGACGGCCCATGGTCATACCTCCCGATGCTCGCCGCCGGCCTTGGTGAACTCTTCGGCGAGGTGGTGGGCCAGATCGTCGGCCGTGGGGTGGTCCCAGGCGACGGTCGGTTCGAGGAACAGGCCGAACTCCTCCTCGATGTCTCCGTAGAGGCTGAGCGCCGCCACCGAGTCCAGGCCGTACTCCGCGAAGGGGGTGTGCGCGCCGATCTCGTCGGCGGGGCGCTGGAGATACTCGCTGAGCCGGTTGACCAGCCAGTGCCGGAAGTCGCGTTCGTCGAACTCGGCCACAGGCTTGGTCGGCCAGGGGCCCGGGGTGTCCGGCCCGGTGGGATGCAGCACCATCTGATGCTCCTCAGCAACGTGTCTCTGCGGTCAGCCGGCGATCGGGGTGTCGTACAGGTCGTAACTGCGGGCTTCGTGATAGCGGTTCAGGACCTCGTCGAGCAGTTGGTCCTCCCAGCCGTCCGGGAGCTTCGGGAGCGGGTGGCCGAGCCGCTTCACCAGGCGGGTGAGCGCGGCGGCGAGCCACGCGGGCGAGGCGAGGAACGGGTCGTCCTGCGGCTCCTGGTGCCGCCATACGCCCAGGCAGGCGGCGGCCGCCAGCAGCAGCGTGTAGCGGTCGGCGATGGCGTACGCCTTGGGGCTGGCGAGCACCGTGCGGTCCTTGGGCGACATGTCCCGGCACTCGCTCTGCAGGCTGCGCAGCTCGTCCTCGAGGGCGGCGGCCAGCGCGGTGAGCGCGTCGGCGTACTCGCCGGCCCGGGAGCCCGCGGCGCCGGCGATGGCCTCGGCGGCACCGTCCAGCGATGCGATCAGCGCGTCGCTCCCGGCCACCAGCACCAGCCGGGCGGGGTCGAGCGGCGGAAGCCCGTCGCGGACCCGGAACAGCCCCTCGGGCGCGGGCCTTTTGGAGAACCAGGCGGTGCGGGCGAGGCGCGACAGCTGCGGGATGATCGTGGCCTGGCAGGCCGCGGTGCCCGCGTGGCCGAGGCTGATCATGGGCAGATCGCGGACGTGCTTCTGGAAGGCTCCGTAAGCCCCGTCGCGTACATAGAAGTTGGCGCCGAGCACGATGGACAGGTCGTAGGCGGTCTCGGTGAGCAGCTTGGGCAGCAGGTATTTCACGGCTGCCGCGTACACGCTCGTGGCCTCCGGGACCAGATGCACGGCCCGGGTGGCGGTCAGCGCCAGGCAGTCACTGATCAGCAGATCGGTGAACGCTCCGACGACAGTGGCGCGGGCGTGCGGGATCTCCAGTACGGAGCGGTGGTAGAGCTTGCGGTCCAGGGCGAAGGAGACCGCCGTGCGCAGCGCGGTGTCTCCGCCGCCGAGGATCATGGAGGGCAGCACGCTGCGGGTGATCTGGAAGGAGCGCAGGGCCAGTTCGACGCCGTCGCCGAGCTTGCCGACGAGCGCGTCGGCGGGCAGTGGGCAGTCGGTGAACCGCACGCCCGCGTTCCGGCAGCCGCGTACACCGACGGTCTCGTACCGCGGCAGATAGCTGTAGCGGTCGGCGGGCACAGCGGCCTTGTCGACCAGGAGTACGGAGTGGCTGCGGCTGCCCACGCTGTCCTGGGTGCGGCTGAACAGCACGAGCGCCTCGGCCCGTTCGACGTTGTTGATGACGTGCTTCTCGCCGGACATCACAAAGCCGTCGGCGCCCGGCGTGGCCCGGAACTCATTGCGTACGAAGTCGTTGCCGTGGGCGAGTTCGTGGTACGCGATGGCGAGCCGGCCGCCGGACAGGAGCAGATCGGCGACCCGCCGCTGCTGTTCGGGGGTGCCGGCCGCCCAGATTGCGATCGCCGCGAGGAAGGTGGTGGCTCCGTAGCCGAGTCCCAGGCTGGCGTCCCGGCGGAAGACGCCGCGCAGCACCCGGCCGAGGGTGTCGATGCGGTCGAGGCGGCCGCCGAGCTCGGTCGGTACGAACTCCGCGTTGAGCCGGAAGGCGGCCAGGACCTCTTCGGCTTCGGCGAGCAGCTCGCCGCGTTCGTCGGCGGCGAGCAGGGCTTTCAGGCCGAGCGGGTTGTCGGCGTCTTCGGGGTCGCCCAGTCGCCTCTCCAGGTCGGCGACGCGCTGCTGGATGAGGACTTCTTCCGGGCTCGGGGTCAGCATGGCGGTCCTTCTGCGATACGTCCGGGCAGCAGGGAGAACAGCTCTCCCGCCTCGTACTGTTCGGTCAGCCGCGCCAGCAACCGCTCGAACAGCGACTCCAGTTCGGTGTCGTAGGCCGCGGGCGGCCGTGGCTGCGGTCCTGTGATGCCGGGCACCGCCTGTTCGAGCCGGTCAGCCAGCCGGGCCAGGACCGCTTCCAGCCACAGGCCCCCGCTCCAGTGCCCGGCGGTGCGCGTCTGCTGCGCGAGCCGCCGGTTGTGCCGCCATACGCCGAGGCAGCAGGCGGCCGCGAAGCAGACGCTGTAGCCGCGCGCCAGCTCGAAGCTCTCCACCGGGGCGCCGCCGGGCACGGGGCGCGCGGCCCGCATTCTGGTGTGCAGCTGGTCCGCGGCGACGGCGAGCGTACGGGCGAGCGCGGCGGCGCGGGCGAGTTCCGGCTCCCGGGACGCCTGCGCGCCGAGCACCTCGGCGGTCTTCGGCAGCGATCCGAGTACGGTGCTGCCGCGCCGCGCGAGCAGGCTGAGCTGTGCCGGGCGCAGGCCGGGCAGTTCGCGGGCGTGGCAGTAGGTGGCGGCGAGGGTGTCCGGGTCGCTGTCGTGGACCGGGTGGAACCGGGCCAGGGTGCGGAACTGGGCGGTCAGCGCATACAGGTTGACCATGGTGTTGCCGTCGAAGATGCCTACGATGCGGTGGTCGCGCTCCAGCTTCTGGAAGCGGCCGTGGGCGTAGTAGTCGCTGAGGAAGGCGCGTGCGCCGAGCACTCCGCGCAGCCGGGTGAGGATGTCGTCCGCCACGGTCGGCACCAGGTATTTGGCGACCGCGGAGGTGACGCTGAGCTCGCCCGGCAGGGTGTGGATGGAGCGGGCGGCGACGGTGCTGAGCGCTTCCATCGCCAGCAGGTCGGCGTAGGTCTCGGCGAGGGTTCTGCGGGCCGCCGGGAGGTCGAGCAGCTTGCGTCCGTACAGCTCGCGCTCGGCGGCGAAACCGTAGGCGACGCGCAGTCCGTGGTCGGCCGCGCCGAGTGAGAGCGCGGTGCACAGTGACCGGGTGATCTGCAGGGCTTTGAGGACGGTCTCGGGTCCTTCGCCCTCGCGGCCGACCAGTCCGCGGGCGTCGACGGGCGCGCGGTCGAAGGCGATGCCGCTGATGTCCGCGCCGCGGATGCCGAGGGTGTGGACCTTGGGCAGGGTGCGGTAGGTGTCCGCGGGGAGTTCGTTCTTGTCGACGAGCAGCAGACTGAAGCCGCGCGGGCCGCCTTCGGCGGCGGTGCGGGCGAGCAGACAGACAAGACGGCCCCGGGTGGCGTTGTTGATCAGCCACTTCTCGCCGCTGATCACATAGCCGCCGTCGGTGCGTTCGGCGACGACCTCACCGGCCATCAGGTCGCTGCCGTGGGTGCGTTCGGTGAGTCCGAGGGACACCGGCTCGCCGGCGCCCACGAGGGATGCCAGGCGTTTTGCTCCGGCGAAGTCCTGGGCGACCCAGACGCAGACCGCGCCGAGGAAGGTCTTGCCGTGTCCGATGGCGGTGGTCAGATCGCGGCGGGCGATGGTGCGGACGATTTCGAGCAGCTGGGGGAAGTCGGTGAGCGCGCCGCCGTACTCCGCGGGGATGTAGTAGTGGTGGATGCCGAGGGCGCCGAGGAGTTCGCAGGCGGCGACCGGGAACTGTTCGGCCGCGTCCTCAGCTGCGGCGCGTGCGTAGGACAGCGGGCCCGCGCCGTTGGGGTCGCCGAGCCGCTGGTCCAACTGCTCCGCGAGCTGCCAGCGCAGGCCGGTGGGCTCCTCGGTGCGCGGGATGCCGGTGCGTTCGGTGGTCGCGGTCATCCGCCCTGCCCGTCGGACGAGGCGCCCACCGAGACCAGTTCGCGGACCTCGGGGTGCAGCACTTCGTGCAGCGGCTGGATGCGTCCGTCGAGGAAGAGCTGGCGCATGGCGGTGCGCTGGAGCTTGCCGCTGGTGGTGCGGCGTACGGTGCCGGGGCGGACCAGCAGGACGTTCTCGGCGGCGACCTCGAACTCATTGGACACGCACATCCGTACGGCGGCCGACAGCGAGGCCAGTTCGGCCTCGAAGCCGGATCCGGTGCGCACTTCCTGGACGACGACGACATGGTCGCGGTCCGACTCGACCGCGAACGCGGCGCTGGAGCCGAAGAGGGCGCTCACCCGCTGGACGCTTCGCTCGATGTCCTGCGGGTAGAGGTTGCGGCCCGCGACGATCATGATGTCCTTCATCCGGCCGGTGATGTAGAGCTCGTCGCCGTCCATGGCTCCGAGGTCCCCGGTGCGCAGATAGCCCTCCTCGCCGTCCTCGGTGGCGGCCTTGAAGGCGTGGGCGTTGTCCAGGGGGCGGTTCCAGTAGCCGCGGGTGACGCTCTCGCCGCGTATCCACACCTCGCCCACCTCCCCGGCCGGAAGTCTTCTGCGGTTCGCGGGGTCGACGATGGCCACGTCGCAATGGTGCGGCCTGCCCGAACTGACCAGCGTCCTGGCCGGTCTGCCCTCCTGAGCGGTCCGCAGCCGGTGGTGTTCGAGCTCGGCGGCGTCCACCACGCGGGTGGCGGCCTGCTTGCCGGGCTCCACGCCGCTGACGAGCAGCGTGGACTCGGCGAGTCCGTAACAGGGGTAGAACGCCTCCTTGCGGAAGCCGGCGGGCGCGAAGCGCTCGGCGAAGGCGTCCATGGTCTCGGCCCGTACCGGCTCCGCGCCGTTGACGGCGGTCTCCCAGCGGGAGAGGTCGAGCTGGGCGATCTGATCGTCCTTGATCCGCCGCAGGCACAGGTCGTACGCCAGGTTGGGGCCGCCGCCGGTGGTGATGCCGTACTGGTCGACCATCTGCAGCCAGCGCAGCGGCCGCTTCACAAAGGTCATCGGCGGCATCAGCACACCGGCGCTGCCGAGCCACAGCGGGTGCAGCAGATGGCCCACGAGCCCCATGTCGTGGTGGAAGGGCAGCCAGCCGCCGACCCGGGATTCGCGTGTCGTGCGCATCGCCTGCTGGATGGCGCGCTGATTGGCGAGCAGATTGCCGTGGGTGACCATCACGCCCTTGGGCTCGCTCACCGACCCCGAGGTGTACTGCAGAAAGGCCACGTCGTCGGGGAACAGGCCCGGCATCTGCCAGGCGTCCGCATCGCCGACCTCCGCGCGGTCGGTGGCCAGGCACGCGACCTCGGGATGGCCGATGTTGGCCAGCAGTTGGGAGACGGTCGAGGCGAGGGAGGAGTCGGTGAGGATGTAGCTCACCGAGGCGTCCCTGACGATGCTGGCGACTCGTTCTACGTTCTGCCGGGAGCCGACCGGAGCCGGTGCGGGCACGGCCACCGCCCCGGCGTACAGACAGCCGAGGAAGCTGCTCATGAACTCCCGTACATCGCTCTGGAGAATGAGCACCCGGTGCCCGTGCGACCCGCGGTCCTGGAGCCAGGACGCCAGCCGTTTGGCCCGTTCACCGAGTTCGCCATAGCTGAGCACATCGGATTCCAGCTCACCCTGCTGATTCGCGCTTACGCAGAAGTAGGCCTCCTGGCACGCGAGTTCCGATGTTCTGTGCGACGCGAGTTCGGTGAAGTTCCGGTGTGCAGCCATCTTGTCCCCCAGAGCCGCCTACTTATGGCCAGAGCTTGGGAAATCCGTCTCAAGACCACCTTGAAGGCGGCTCGACCTCTCCGATAAGGGTGAGATATTCCTTGCTGTCTTCTCGGGGAAAACTGTCTTTCGGCAGGATTTCCTCATGGTCGACGCCGGGAATCCACACCCAGTACATCCCATATGCGATGAGTGCCCGGCCCACCGGACGCAGCACTTTGACGAGCAGGAAGCTTCGCAACCACGACATGGCCGGTCTCCTCTGTACGGAACTGCCGGTGCCGTACGACCATGCGACGTGCCGGTCGACTCTGGCTCTAGAAGCGAACCCCAGAAGTCGGCCGGGAGCCCGCACTCAGGACAGCCGGAGGGCCGTGTCGATCAGCGGTACGTGGCTGAAGGCCTGCGGAAAGTTCCCCACGAGCCGGCCGCGCCTGGTGTCCCACTCCTCGGACAGCAGACCGAGGTCGGTACGGAGCGCCAGCAGCCGCTCGAACAGCTGCCGTGCCTCGTCCCTGCGGCCGATCAGCGCCAGATCGTGGGCGAGCCAGAAGGAGCAGGCGAGGAACACGCCCTCGCCGCCGGGCAGTCCGTCCCCGCCGACGGTGTCCGAGCCGCCGCCCGGCACCGGGTAGCGGCGGACGAATCCGTCGTCGCACAGCTCCCTCTGGACGGCTTCGATGGTGCCGATTACCCGAGGGTCGCCGGGCGGCAGAAAGCCCATCTGCGGGATGAGCAGCAGCGAGGCGTCGAGATCGCGCGAGCCGTAGTACTGGGTGAAGGTGTTGCGTTCGGGGTCGTATCCGTGGGCGCAGACGTCGCGGTGTATCTCGTCGCGCAGCGCGCGCCAGCGCTCCACCGGGCTCTCCAGGGGAAGCCTGCTCAGCCTGCGTACGGTGCGGTCGGCGGCAACCCAGGCCATCACCTTGGAGTGGACGAAGTCGCGGCGCGGGCCGCGCACTTCCCAGATCCCCTCGTCCGGTTCGCGCCAGTTGGACTCGAGGTGGTTCATGAGCTTCATCTGCAGGATGTGGGTGCTGTCGTCGCGCGAGAGCCCGGAGGTCTGGCCGAGCCACAGTGCGTCCACGACCTCGCCGTAGACATCGAGCTGGAGTTGGTTCGCGGCGCCGTTGCCGATGCGGACCGGTCCGGACTTCTCGTAGCCGGGCAGCCATGGCAGTTCGGCCTCGGGCAGCTCTCGCTCGCCCGCGACCCCGTACATGATCTGGAGGTTCTGCGCGTCCCCCGCCACGGCGCGCAGCAGCCATTCGCGCCAGCGGCGGGCCTCCTCGCGATAGCCGGTGCGCAGCAGGGCGGTGAGGGTCATGGCGGCGTCGCGCAGCCATGCGTAGCGGTAGTCCCAGTTGCGTACGCCGCCGATCTCCTCCGGCAGGGAGGTGGTGGGGGCCGCGACGATGCCGCCGGTCGGAGCGTAGGTGAGCGCCTTGAGGGTGATCAGCGAGCGCACCACGGCATCGCGCCAGGGGCCCGCGTAGCTGCACTGGCCGGTCCACTGCGACCAGAACCGCTCGGTGTGGGTCAGCAGCCTGGCCGCGTCCGGCCTCGGCGGCGCGTCGCCGTGGGAGGGCTGCCAGCTGAGCGTGAGGGCGACCCGCTCGCCCGCGCCGACGCTGAAGGCCGCGTGGGTGGTCAGGTCGCTGCCGTACGTGTCTGCGTCGGCGTCCAGCCACAGCGCGTCGGGCCCGGCGACGGCGACGAGCCGGTCCCGGCCGCCGGGTCCGTGCTCGCGCTGCACCCAGGGCACGATGCGGCCGTAGCTGAAGCGCATCCGTAGTGAAGAACTCATGCGGACCCGCCCGCAGACGCCCTCCACTATTCGTACGAGAGTGGGTGCGGCATCCGGTCTACCGCGTCCAGCGGCCCTGGGCGGCATGAAATCAATCAGCCGGACCGTACCTTCGGGGGTGTCCCACTCCGATTCCAGGACGAGTGAGTCACCGCGGTAGCGGCGGCGGGTGGCGGCCCCCGCGCCGTCGGCGAGCCCCGCGGGGGCGAGTTGCCAGAAGCCGTGGTCCTGTGTGCCCAGCAGCCCGGCGAAGACCGCGGGCGAGTCGAAGCGCGGCAGACAGAACCAGTCGACCGAACCGTCCCTTGCGATCAGGGCCGCGGTCTGCATGTCCCCGACCAGTGCATAGTCCTCGATGAGCGCAGCCACACGAACTCCCGGAACACCGTCGCAACCGTCCCCCGGAGGCGGACCCCCGAATCCCCCGCGGACGCGGGGGATTCGGGCACGTTACGCGTGACACCTCAAGTCTCGGCTGGCCGCCGGAATCAGCGCTCCAAGGTCAGCGCTCCAAGGTCAGCGCTCCCGGGAATCAGCACGGGGGAATCAGCGCTGGGGAGCGGGGAACGCGACGGGGCTGCGCAGGCCCGCCCGGTTCACCGCACGGACGCCGAAGAACACATTGTCCTTGGACAGGTCCACGGTGTGCCGGATGGTGTCACCCGCACTGACGACATGGGTCCACTCCGGCTCCGTGGTCTCGCGCCAGACGACCTCGTACCCGGCGAGGTCGGGCTCCGTGCCACGTTCCCACACCAGCTCGGTGGCGTTGGTGAGCGCGCTGGTGAGGATCTTCGCGCCCTTCGGGGTGCCGGGGGCCTGGGCGAGGGTCCACAGGGCGGCACCGTTGACCTTGGCGACGCGGGCGATGTAGCCGAAGTCGCAGAACTCGGGCAGGTCGCCGTACTGCTTGCCGTCCAGCACCTTCACGTCCTGGTGCTGGTGCGCGAAGTCCTCGGCGGGCTCGGTGAACCGGGCCGCCGGGAAGCCCCGTTCGAGGAACGGGATGTGGTCACCGCCGCGCAGATAGCGGTCACGGCGGTAGACGACGCGGACATGCATGCCGGTGGCGTCGTTGTCGGCCACGTCGCGTACGAAGCGGGCGAGCTGGCGGGACGGCGAGTCGTTCTCGCCGCCCACCGAGCGGCGGGTCGCGGCCTGTTCGGGGGTTTCCGAGGTGGGCACACCCTCGGCGAACAGCCGGATGGTGTGGGGGTCCTTCGTCCCGTCGTCGGCCGTGGGGCTGCCGATGATGTCGTCGGTGAACATGCCCTGGAGGTCCACGCCGGCCTCCTTGAACTTCTGCGCCATGTGGGCCGCGCCGAACAGGCCCTGCTCCTCGCCGGCGACGGCCGCGAAGACGATGGTCGCCCCTGGACGCCGAGTGGCCATGACGCGCGCGAGTTCCATGGCGACGGCGACCCCGGAGGCGTCGTCGTCGGCGCCGGGCGCGTCGCTGACGGCGTCCATGACGTCGGTGGCGCGCGAGTCGTAGTGCCCGGAGACGACGTAGACCCGGTCGGGGGCCGTGGAGCCGCGCAGGGTCGCCACGACATTGGTGATACGGGTCGCCACGGGTATGCGCGGCGCCGGCTCCTGGATGTAACTCTGCAGCTCGACGGTCATCCGGCCGCCGCTGCGCGCCGCGTAACGCTTCAGCTCGGCATGGATCCAGTCTCGGGCCGCGCCGATCCCGCGCTTGGGGTCGTCCTGGCTGGAGAGGGTGTGGCGGGTGCCGAAGGAGGCGAGGGTGCGCACGGTCGCTTCGATGCGGTCGCGGTCGATCTCGGCGAGGATCGCGCGCAGTTCACGGGTGGGGGCCTGGGCGGTGGCGGGGCTGTCGCGGTCGGGGGTGCGCTCCCGGTCGGGGGTGTGCGCGGCGGCCGCTGCGGGCGGTGCGCCGACTGCGGTCAGCGCGGCACCGAGCGCCGCGGTTCCGGCCGCGGCCGTGAGGACCGATCTGCGGCCGGCGCCCTGGGAGTTGGTGGGGTCAGTGGGGCCGCCGGTGATTCCGGGCGTCTGCTGAGGCATGAGGTAATGGTCATGGACGCGCCAACACCTGACAAGGGACCCTCCCCTCGGCAGCCGCCGCCGATTCGTTGACAGCCGCCGATTCGTCGGCAGCCCAGCCGCCCGCTTCCGGTTCAGCCGCTGGAGACCGCCCTCAGATGCGACTTGCCGCGCCGCACATCGGGCGGCGCGGCGGCCCGGGTCTCCCGCAGCACCAGCGTCATCCGGGTGAATCCCGTGTCCTGAAGGGTCGCGGGGGTCTCGTCGACGATCCGGCACTCGGTGCGTCCCCACCGCGGATCCGGGTGGTTCAGCGGTCGTACGGCTCCGTCGTGGTGCACCGCCGCCGCTCCCATGGCCCGCATCCAGTGCGGCAGCCCGCACCGGTAGGCGACGTCCATGATCGGGTCATCGGCCATGTCGTCACGAATGGCCTGAAGGACTGGGTCCTCGGGGTACCACTCCAGTGCCGCGTCCAGCTGCGCCAGCAGGGGCAGGCACCAGCTCGCCTCACGGTCTACGAGCACGGTGCCCGCGTCCGGGTGGAACAGCACGAACCTGAGGAAGTTCTGGGCCGGCATCGCCGTGGGGTGCGGTCCGACGCCGTGGAACAGCGCCTCGAAGGCGTGGTTGGCGTGTGCCACGTTCCAGCGCCGGTCGAAGAGCACGGAGGGCAGCGGCACGGCGTCCATCATCGCGGCATAGTCGCGCAGGTAGGCCCGCATCTCGGGGTCCGAGTGGTCCGGGCCGGCGGGCTCCGAGCGGCCGGCCGGCTCTACCGGCAGGACGGGCGGCACGGGCGCGGTGACCGGCGCGAACGGGAGCACGAGGCCGGACGGGAAGGCCGGTCCCGACGGGCGCGCGGGACCCAGCGGGAGCGCGGGCAGGAACGCCCCGACGGGCCTGTTCCAGGCCTGCGGCGGGTCCCGGTCGACGGCGAGGCGGAAGAGCCAGCCGCCCTGCTGGTCGCTCATCTCCAGGGCCTTGACCAGGGCGCAGAGCGTTTCGTCGGTCCAGTCCTGGGCGGGTGTGCGCTCCCAGTTGCCATACGCGACGGTGCTGATGTCGAGCCGCGCGGCCACGTCCGCCACGCTCAGACCGAGCTCCTCACGGCGCTTTTGAAGGACATCGGTGAGCCGCCTCGCCCGGAGCGCGCCACGGGTCGTCCCCGCGCTTCCTCGACGCCCGTGGGCACCAGGCCGTTCAACGCCTGCCTCATGTGTCATCGAGAACGCCACCCTTCTCGAAGTCCCGCCGCGGCAGCGCCCTTTGGATCTTCACTCCGCGTGGCGATCCTGCTACCGCAAACGCGACCATGTCAACTATCGTGGCATTCCACGCCGCAGAGCGCTCAAATCGCGCCACAGCTGTGGCAGGACCTGGCTGTACTCGACCGAAACGGTTAGCCTCCCGGCAGCCCACTGTGTGCGGAGTGACCTCGCGTGATCTAGGAGACCTACTGGTGACAGACGGCTTCTTGGTTCCGGGCCCGGCGGCCACAGGTCCCCTGGCGGCGTCCGTCGCCCGCGTCGCCGAACTCGCCGGCAAGCTCGGACTGAGTTACGGCGAGATCTTCGACGTACACCAGCTCTCGGAGGCGTCGGGCGTCCCCGCCGACGTGGTCAGCGCCCTGCTGGACGGGCGGCCCGCCGGTGAACCCGACCTCCAGGCGCGCTTTCTGCAGCGCTTCGACCTGCTGCGCAGAACCCGGCTGAAACCCAATGGCCGCCGGTACACCCAGCAGGAGATCGCCGACGGCGCGGGCATGTCACGGCAGCAGGCGGGGGCTCTCATCAACGGCGACCGCCGGCCGACCATGGAACACTGCGATGCCATTCAGCGGTTCTTCAAGGTCCACGCCGGATTCCTCACCGCCGAGGACGCCGAAGCGCTGGGCGGCGCACTCCAGCGCACCGAGCAGCGACTGCTGCACGACTACGCGGGCGAGGGCGACCCGCTGGAGCGCCTGCTGCAGGACCATGGCGTACGGGGCATCGCCTGGCGGGCCGCTCAACTGCCCACGGACAAACACCGGGACAAGGTCACCGAGTGGCTCGACATGCTCCTGGAGAGCGTCAAGCCGACGGAACATTGACGTTTTGACGCACGGAACCCTGATTTCAGGACAGGGTTGGGTTCACGCGTGTGCGCGCAGCTGCTGACGGGGAGAGGAGAACGGTGAGCATAGGCAAGGAGATGCGTCGGCTGTGCAGCGAGCTGGTAGCCGGAATCGATCTGCCCGCCCCGGCCGATCCCGCCGACCTCTATGCCGCCCTGTGCAGCGGAATGAGCAAGCGCCGCGGCCGCCCCGTCCGATTCCGCATGGCAACGTTCCCACCCGGCACGGCCAGCGGGCTCTGGCTGGACATGACGGACCAGGATCTGGTCGTCATCGAGGAGCGCACCGCACCCGATCATCAGCTGGTCATCCTCGGCCATGAGCTGTGGCACATGAAGGCCGGGCACTGCACCCACCATGTCGACGGCGCGGCCGTCGCCGCCCGGCTGCTCTCGGCCGAGGCGGACCTGCAGGCGACCGTGCTGAAGGTGGCGGCCAGGACCCGTTTCGACCAGGCCGAGGAGAACGAAGCCGAGAGCTTCGGTCTGCTGCTCGGCAGCAAGTGCCGCTCCTGGCTGGCCGGTTCGACGGGCCGCGGGCACCTGCGGCGGGACGGACTCGCGGGCCGGATCGAGGCGTCCTTGGGATACCGCGGGCCACAGGGCTGAGGCGTGGACGGTCAGGACTACTACATCCCAGCCGCCGCGCTGGGCTTCGCACTCGTGTTCAAGCTTCCCGGGATGCTGCGCGACTGGCGTGATCCGCTGCTGCGTTCCGTCTGTGCCCTGCTCGTGCTGGCGGCCTGCACCTTCTTCTTCGCCGCGCCGCCGACGATCGCCGAGGTCAACCGGCTCACCGGCGTCACCAACTTCTCCGGGCCGCTGGTCTACTGCATCCTGACCGCGTTCAGCGCCTCGTGTCTGGTGCTGCTCGTCAACTGGCGCGGCGGGCCACCGGAGGAGACCCGGCAGATCTCCCGCCACTGGGTGATCGGCTACGGCGTAGTGGTCGTGGCGCTGGTGGTGCTGTTCGTACTCGGCGACGCCCCGGTGGAGCGGCTGCGCGATCTGGACACGTACTACGCCACGACGCCGTACATCCGCGAAATGATCGTGCTCTATCTGATGGCGCACAGCGTCGCCGCCGTCGGGATGACCGCCCTGTGCTGGCGGTGGTCGCTGCAGGTGCACGGCTGGCTGCGGACCGGCCTGGTGACCATCGTGGCCGGCTCGCTGTGCAATCTGGGCTACGGCGTCAGCAAGTTCGCCGCCGTGTTCGCCCGCTGGGCGGGCCAGGACTGGGACGGTCTGAGCACGTCGGCCGCCCCGCCCCTGGCGTCGCTGGGCGCGCTGCTGAGCGCCGTCGGCTTCATCGTGCCGCTGATCGCCCAGCGTCTGTCGGACAACTGGAACACCTGGACCGCATACCGGCAGTTGGGCACGCTCTGGCGCGAGCTGCGCACGGTCGTGCCCGACGGCAGCCCTTCCGTACGCATCTCCTGGTGGTCGTCCGCGGATCTGCGGGTCACCCAGCGCGAGTCCGACATCCACGACGGGATGCTCCACCTGGACCCCTACTTCGACCCCGCGCTGCGCGCCGGCGCCCATGACGCGGCGATCGAGGCCGGCTCCGATCCGCGGCAGGCCCAGGCCATCGCCGACGCGGCGATGGTCGCGGCGGCGCTGCGAGCCCGCACGGCCGATCCGGAAGGCAAGATCATAAGCTCGGCCCAGGCCTACACCTCCAAGGCAGCCGAAGGACCGCGCGATCTGGTGCGCATGTCCCTCGCGCTGCGCCATTCACCCGTCGTTGAAGCAGCCCGCCGGCGTGCGGCCAGGGCAGAGAGCGGCTCCCTATGAGCGATCCTGTGAGAACCCGCCGGGGCACGGCTGTGCGCCGGGCCGTCGTGATCGGCGGGGGGCTGGCCGGCATGCTGGCGGCCGCCGTCCTCGCCGAGTACGCCGACGAGGTCACCGTCGTCGACCGCGACACTCTGCCGTCCGGACCCGAAGCGCGCAAGTGCCTCCCGCAGGCGCACCACGCGCATCTGCTGTGGTCGGGCGGGGCGCGGGCGATGGAGGCCCTGCTGCCCGGTGTTACCGACCGCTGGCTGGCGGCGGGCGCGCGCCGGATCCCGCTGCCGACGGGCCTGGTCTCCATGTCCGCGCAGGGCTGGTTCCGCCGCTGGCCCGAGATGCAGTTCCTGATCGCATGCAGCCGCGATCTGCTGGACTGGGTGGTACGAGAAGAGGTCACCGGCCGCCCCGGGGTCACCGTTCTGCCGGGCACCGGACTGCTCGGCCTCGAAGGCGACGCCGGCCGGGTGACCGGTGTGCGGGTGCGCTCCGAGGACGAGAGCGAACAAGTCCTGGACGCCGATCTGGTGGTCGACGCCAGTGGCCGCGGTTCGCGGGCGCCCGACTGGCTACGTTCCCTGGGCGTCGCCGCTGTGCACGAGGAGAAGGTCGACTCGGGTCTCGCGTACGCCAGCAGGATCTTCCGGGCGCCGGAGGGCACCGAGGAGTATCCGGTCGTCAATGTGCAGGCCGACGCACGCGAGCCGCGGCCCGGCCAGACGGCGACCATCGTGCCCATCGAGGGACGCCGCTGGCTGGTGACGCTGTCCGGCACCCGTGGCGGCCAGCCCACCAACTCCGCCGCCGAGTTCGAGGACTTCGCCCGCCGCGTCCGGCATCCGATCGTGGCCGAGCTGATCAGCAACGCCGAGCCGCTCACCGATGTCGTCGTCTCCCGCAGCACCGTCAACCGGCGGCGCTTCTACGAGAAGATCGCCGACTGGCCGGAGGGCTTCGTGGCCATCGGCGACGCCGTGGCCACGTACAACCCGGTCTACGGGCACGGCATGTCGGTCGCGGCCCAGGGTGTCCTCGCGCTGCGCAAGGAACTCCTGGCGCACAGCCTCACCGCCCCCGGCCTCGCCAGGCAGGTGCAGCGCGCGGTGGCCGGACCGGTCGGCACGGCCTGGGACCTGGCCACCGGGCAGGACATCCTCTACCCCGGAGCCGTCGGCAAGGAGCCGGGCGCGTCCGCCACGGTGCTACGCCGCTATGTGGACCGGCTGATGCTGACCGCCACCGGCCGCCCGCTGATCACCCGCGCGCTGTTCGACGTGATGACCCTGTCCGCGCCGACCGTTTCGCTGCTCAAGCCCGAGATCGTGATGGCCGTGCTGCGCGGGCCCAGACTGCCGCAGCTGCCGGGTCCGCCGCTGACCGACGAGGAACTGCGGGTCACGAAGGAGCAGCGCCGCGCACTCGAGACCGATCCGGCAGACGCGTGACGCTGCCCGGCGCGGGCGGCCAGATCCCCCTGGAGCCCAAGGCCGACCGGGAGACGGTGCGACGGCACAACCTGAGCCTGGTGCTGCGGGCGGTCCGCGACGAGGGCGAGGCGACCCGCGCCGGGGTCTCGGCGCGGGTGGGGCTGACCCGGGCGGCCGTCTCCTCACTGGTGGAGCAGTTGCTGGAGAGCGGGTTCCTCACGGAGTCGGGCAAAACGTTCAGCGGCCTGGCGGGCCGGCCCGGCACAGTGCTGAAGGTTGCCCGTACGGGCGTGGCCGGCATCGGAGTCGAGATCAACGTCGACTATGTGTCGGTGTGCGTGGTGGATCTCGCGGGCACCGACCGGGTGCGGCTCGTCGAGCACCTGGACAACCGCGGTGCGCCGCCCGACCGGGTGCTCGGCCGGGCGGCCGGGATCGCCGCCCGGGCGCTGGCGTCGGCCGCCGAGCAGGAACTGCGGCCGATCGGCGCGGAGTTGGCGCTGCCCGGGCTGATCTCGGCGGGCACGGTCCGGCAAGCGCCCAACCTCGGCTGGACCCGGGTCGCGGCCGAGGGCCCGTTCGCCGAGGCACTCGCGGCGCTGCGGCCCGGCCTGCCGCCGCTGCCGGTGCGTTCGGAGAACGAGGCGAATGTGGCGGCCCTGGCCGAGCTGTGGTTCGGCGGCCTCGGCGACGTACGCAGCTTCCTGTATCTGACCGGCGAGATCGGGGTCGGCGGTGCGCTGGTCCTGGACGGTGAACTGCTGCGCGGCGCGCACGGATTCGCCGGGGAGATCGGCCATGTCCTGGTGGACCCGGACGGCCCCGAGTGCCGCTGCGGCTCGCGCGGCTGCCTGGAGCAGTACGCGGGCCAGTCGGCGCTGCTGCGGACAGCGGGCATCGACGAGCGCACCGGCGCCGCGGGCGTGGCCGAGCTGGAACGTCGCGCCCGGGCGGGCGAGGACCGCGCGGTGGCGGCGCTCGGGCAGGCCGGGCTGATGCTGGGCCGGGTGCTGTCCGGGGCGGTGAACCTCTTCGACCCGGACGCGGTGGTGCTCGGCGGGATCTACCGGCCGCTGCTGCCCTGGCTTTCACCGCCGGCCGGCGGTGAGCTGTCCGGCCGGGTGGTGTCGGGGCTGTGGCCCGGGAACGGCGATCGGCTGCGTGCCTCGTCCCCGGCGGCGGACGCGGTGCGCGGCGCGGCGGCGCTGGTGGTGCAGGACGTGCTGGCGGACCCGGTGGCGTACGCGGAGCGCGCGGCGGGTTAGCTGCCGTCTAGAGCCGCGTGGGCGGGCGTTGCTCTGTTGGCATGTCGCCAGGCCCGGGCCAGAACTCACCGACGTCGGGATCGACCTTCCTCTACCCCGGACTGGGGTGCAGGAAGCACGGCGCGAGCTCTTCGTCCACCGACAGGACGAAGTGCCAATACTTCAGTCGTACTTCTTTCGGTGCTCGACGGAAGCGTCTGGATTCCCCCTCGTTCCGCTTCCAGCGCCTTCGCAAGGTGACGCACTCGCCTGATGCTCTGCGCGTCGCGGAGCTCACGGCGTCCGCCCAGGCCCGCCGCGTATGAACCGGCCAGAGCGTCCTTTGGCGGTCCGTGTACGCGGCAAGGACAGGAGTCTGGACTGGCGCACCGGAACGCTCCTTCAATCTGACGGCTGTTGCGCCTGCGGCGATCAACTGTCAACTACGTTGACATGGGTCTCGTGCTGCCACCGCAGGCGAACCGTGGGGCGGGCTACACATTTGGTGGCTCACCGCCTGCGACGGACTGGGGTCTCGTCTGGCCCTCCGTTGTACCAGGAGCGTCGGTTACGGCTCGTCGGGGCCGGCCCCGACGAGGTCGGAGAGTCGGTGTGGCTGATAAGGCACGCTGGTCGTGTCTGCTGTCGATAAGATCGTTTGAGAGCTGTGATGCCAACGGAATTCCGGGAGGCCATGAGGCATGGCTACAGTTCGGATCCACCAGGCCCTCGACAAGCACATTCAGCCCAGTAGCCGTATCAGCCCCGTGCTTTGGGCGTTCCCGACACCGTGGCGGGGCATACGCCGGGCCACGGTTTCCAGCCGAAGCTAGGTTTCCCATGGCATGTTCACCCGCACCCGCACCCGCACCCGCCTCCGCGACCCGCAGGACCCGGCTTCTCTGGCCGGTGGCCCTGGTACTTGCGCTCCTCGCCCTGGCCGCAGGTGTGGTACCCATCTGGCGCTACAACGCGGGAGCGGCTGTGGCATACGGCGTGGCCGCCGTGGTGGTGCTCTCCCTGCTGGAGGCCCTGCGCAGGGACCATCGGGCCGCAGCAGCCGAAGTGGTCCGCAGGGGGAACGCCATCCGGGAGCGAGACGCCGAGGCCGAACGGCGTGCGGCCCACTGGCGCAGCCGGGTCGCGGACCGGTCCGAGTCCGTGCGTGAGGAGATCGAGTTCTTCCTCAAGGAGCAGCTGCCTGCCGTGTTCTCCCGTACCGAGATACCGCCGCCCCTGCACGGCGGGGACCGGATCGGCGAGGCGGCGGCCGAGGGGTTCGACCGGCTACTCGCCGAGGTCTCGGACGAGTTCGACAACCGGGAGGAGTCACGACGACTCGCGCTGGTCGAGCTGGCCAGCCGAGTCCAGACCTCCGCGCACCGTATCCAGGCCGCCGCGACGAGTGTGGCGGAGCTCCGCCCCGGGGACGCGGACCTGCTGGAGGCCACCATGCAGGTGGACCACGCGGCGACCCAGCAGGCACGGCACGCCCAGAGCCTCAAGGTGCTGTGCGGCGAGTGGCCCGGGCAGCAGTGGCAGAAGCCGCTGGCGCTGGTGGATGTGGTCAGGGCCGCCTCCGGACGGATCGTCGCCTTCCGACGTATCGAGGTGAGCGGTGAACCGGACGTGGGGGTTGTCCCGGCGGTCGTCGAGCCGTTGATCCACCTGATCGCAGAGCTGCTTGCCAACGCGACGGAGTACTCCCCGCCGAGGACGATGGTGCCGGTGACCGTCCGTACGGTGCAGCGCGGCGCGGTCGTCGAGGTGGACGACGGCGGCCTCGGTCTGGACGAGTACCGGCTGGCCGGGGCGCGGGAGATCGCTTCAGGGCGACGGCTGCTGGGCGTCGGTGAAGTGGGCGAGATTCCGCAGACCGGGCTCGCGGTGGTGGGCCGGTTCGCCGACCGGCACAACTTCCAGGTGGACCTGGGGCCTTCTCCGTACGGTGGTGTCCGCGCCGTCGTGCTCATACCGTCCGACGTGCTGGAGAGACTTGCCCCGGCCGGTACGCAGGGGCGTTTGATCCTGCCCACGCCACTGCCCGCACCCCCGCCTGCCACCGGGGCCGTCCCCGACGCAGTGCCCGGTGCGTCGCCTGCCCAGGCGCCGCAGCCGGCCTCCCCGCAGGCGCGCCCCCCGGCGCCCGGAGACGAAGAGGCGCTCGGGAGCGAAGAGGCGCTCGGGAGCGAAGTGGCGCCCCGGCCCGAGGAGGCGCCGCGGTCCGGCCGCCGGCTCCCGCAGCGCCGCTCGCGGCGCGACGAATACGCTCCCGCGGCAGAGGCGGCCCCCGCCGCCGCGACGCCGCCGGGCACACCGGAGGAGGCCGGTGACTGGATGGAAGCGTTCTTCGAGGGTGGCCGCTCTCCGCTGCCCCCGGACTCCGTCCTGAACGAGGGCCTGAACGGCCCGACCTCCACCACCCCCGATTCCCCAGAAGGACAGGCGTGAGCATGAGTTACTTGGAGAACCCGGAACAGCGGGGCTGGATGATCGCGGATGTCGCCGGGGTGCCCGGTGTACGACAGGTGATCGTCTTCAGTCCCGATGGGCTGCTGCTCGCCAGTACCGAGGGGATGGACCGGGATTCCGCCGACCGGCTGGCTGCGAACTGTTCGGGGCTGCAGTCGCTCGGGCGTAGCCTCGGCCGGGAGTTCGGTGAGGACGGCGGGGCGGTGCACCAGCAGATGGTGGAGTTCGACGGCGGTTTCCTTTTCATGCGCAGCGCCGACGGTGCCCATCTCGCGGTGGTGACGGGGCCGGTCGTGGACCCGAAGCTGGTCGCCCGGCAAATGCAGGCTCAGGTCATCAAGATCGGAGCGGCCAATCTGACCAGTCCGCCCCGGGAGGATTCCGCCCTGTGAATGGCGCTGTGAAACGCCGTGTGAATCGCCCTGTGAAAGGCCGTGAGGACGGCCTCGCGGACGGGCGAGGTATATGAGCAGCCCGGGAAACGGCGCTGAGCGCGAGCCAGCAAGCGGATCTGAGGCAGGCTACCCGGACAGTGCCCTGCGTCCGTATGTGATCACCAAGGGACGCTCCCGGCCCACCCGTAACACCATCGGCATGGAAACCCTCCTGGTGGCGACCGGTACATCGGACGAACTGCCGGTCTCCGCCACCCGCGAGGAGGTCGCCCTGGTTCGGATGTGTCAGCGATTACTGGCCCTGGTCGAGGCCGCGGCTCACCTCGAACTGCCGGTAAGTCTGGTGAAGGTGCTGGCATCCGATCTCGTCGACAGCGGTCATCTGTCTGCCCGATCGGGCGTGCCGCAGGCCGCCCTGCCCGACATGCAATTGCTTCAGGAGGTACTGGATGGTCTCCGTCGGCTCCGCTGACCGCTATCTGCCCGACACTGTCCAGCAGGCTGCCAAGATCCTCGTCGTGGGAGCGTTCGGCGTCGGCAAGACGACTCTGGTCGGCACGGTCAGCGAGATCGAACCGCTGCGTACGGAGGAGGTGATGACCCAGGCCAGTGTCGGGGTGGACGATCTGGCCGGGATGGACACCAAGACGACCACCACCGTCGCCATGGACTTCGGCCGCCTCACCCTCAGCGACCGGCTGGTGCTCTATCTGTTCGGCACCCCGGGACAGAAGCGGTTTTGGGATCTGTGGGAAGGACTGACCGAGGGCGCCATCGGCGTGCTCGTGCTCATCGATACCCGGAGACTGCAGGACAGTTTCGACGTCCTCGAACAACTGGAGCTGCGCGGACTGCCCTTCGCCGTCGCCGTCAACCAGTTCCCGGACAGCGAAAGCTACAGCGCGGACGAACTGCGCGGCGCGCTCGATCTGCTGCCGGAAACCCCGGTCATGGTGTGTGACGCGCGGGAGCGGGGTTCGTCGGTGGATGCTCTGATCAGCCTCGTCGAATATGTGTCCGGCGTCACCGCCGCGCGTGCCAGGGAGATGGCCTCATGAGTTCGGTACCGCCCCCCGAATGCCCCGCGCACGCCCATGGCCGGCCCGGCGGTCAGGTTCCGGCCGGTGTCATGGCCGGTGTCACGACCTATGACACTCCGACCGGCCTGCTCCCCCTCTCCGCCGCCGTCGGCGCACCCGACCCGCGGGAGATCTATCGCAAGCTCCGCGCGGAGTGGGGCAATGTGGCCAAGGTCGAGCTGGAGCCCGGCGTCCCCGCCTGGCTCGTCATGGGCTACCGCGAACTGCTCACCATCACCCGGCAGGAGCAGTTGTTCTCCCGGGACGGCCGCAATTGGCGGCACATGCACGACGGCGTCGTCTCGCCGGACTCGGGGCTGCTGCCGATGATGGGCTGGCGCGCCAGCGTCATCGGCAGCGACGGAGCCGAGCACCGCCGGCTGCGCAAGCCCCTGGACGACGGGATCGCGAAGATCGACCAGCGTCGGGTACGCCGCGAGGTCG
Organism: Streptomyces sp. NPDC000880; assembly: GCF_053599675.1. Taxonomy (NCBI): domain Bacteria; kingdom Bacillati; phylum Actinomycetota; class Actinomycetes; order Kitasatosporales; family Streptomycetaceae; genus Streptomyces; species Streptomyces sp. NPDC000880. Next base: position 79,355 of record NZ_JBSFMS010000013.1, read on the forward strand.
AGGCGCTGTGCACCGATCTGATCGCGCGGTTCTCCGAGCGTGGCCGGGCCGATCTGGTGACCGAGTACGCCACGATCGTGCCGATGCTGTCGCTCGCGTCGCTGTTCGGCCTGGACAGCATCGAGGGGCAGGAGCTGCTGGACTCCCTGATCGCCCTGTTCGGCAGCCAGGGCGATTCGCAGGTCGGCAACCGCAACTTCGAGGAGATCCTGCTCGACACGGTGCGGGAGCGGGAGAAGACTCCCACCGACGACATGACCACGGTCTTCATCAACCACCCGAACCTCAGTAACGAGGCGGAACGGCTGCAGTCGATCGTGGTGATGATCTCGGCGGGGAACGAGACCGTCACCGCCTGGATCTCGCACGCCCTCCGGATGATGCTCACGGACCCCCGTTTCGCGGCCCGGCTGCACGGCGGCCGACTCGGCGTGGACGACGCCCTCGACGAGGTGCTGTGGCGTGAGCCGCCGATGAACAATATGCCGGCGCGCTACGCACTCCAGGACACGGAGCTGGGCGGCCGGCTCATCCAGCGCGGCGACTGTCTCGTTCTGGGCCACGCCGCCGCCAACGACGATCCTGTGATCCGGCCCGATGACAGCGAGCCGGGCAACCGTGCTCATCTCGCCTTCTCCGCCGGGCCGCACGTGTGCCCCGCACAGGTGCCCGCCCGGCTGATCACCCGCACCGCGGTGAACACCGCTCTGCATCTGTTGCCCGACATGAAGCTCAGCATCCCCGCAGCGGAGGTGACCTGGCGTCCCTCTCCCTGGACCCGGGTTCCCGTCTCGCTGCCCGCGGAATTCTCCGCGGCCCGGATTCCGGCCCGACAGGGCCGGTGACACCACGTACTTCCCACACGGCCGCATACCGAGCGTGAGATCTGGAGAAGCACATGACCTCGCACAGGGCTCCCTCCGCGGAGGGCAACGTACCCGTCATAGCCATCGACCCGCACGGCACCGACCACCAGGGGGAGGCGGCCCGGCTCCGTGAACTCGGCCCGGTGGTAAGGATCCAGCTCCCCGGCGATGTCATGGCCTGGTCGGTGACGGACCACGCGCTGCTGAGCGACATGGTCGCCGATCCCCGCTTCAGCAAGGACTGGCGCAACTGGAACGCGATCATCCGTGGGGAGATCTCCGATGGCTGGCCGCTCATCGGGATGGTGAAGGTCACCAACATGGTCACCTCGGACGGACAGGAACACCGTCGGCTGCGCAAGCTGGTGACCCAGACCTTCACACCTCGGCGCGTGCAGGAACTGCGTCCCCGCATCGAACAGATCGTCAAAGGCCTGCTGGACGAGCTTCCTTCGCACGCCGGCCCGGACGGCAGCGTCGATCTGCGGCGGCACTTCTCCAATCCGGTTCCGATGCAGGTCATCTGTGAGCTATTCGGCGTACCCGAGCACGAACGGCCCCGGCTGCAGGAGCTCATGGACAACATCTTCCGCTCCGACCTGGCACCCGAAGAGGTGATGGCCAGTCAGGTGGAGCAGTACCAGCTGCTGGCTCGGGTGGTGGAGGCCCGCCGGAGGGATCCGGGTGGGGACCTGACTAGCGCGCTCATCGCGGCCCGCGAGGCGGACCCGGACTCGCTCAGCGAGGAAGAGCTGGTCGGCACGCTGCTGCTGATGCTGGCGGCGGGCCAGGAGACCACCCTCAGCCTGATCACCAACGCCGTACGGGCCCTGCTCACCCACCCCGACCAGCGGGCCCTGGCTGAACGCGGCGACGAGTCGGTCTGGGCGAACGTGGTCGAGGAGACCCTGCGCTGGGACGCCCCGATCGGCAATTTCCCCTTCCGCTATCCCCTCGAAGAGGTCGAGATCGCGGGCGTGCGCATCCCCAAGGGCGAGGCGATCATGGCCCCGTACAGCGCGGTGGGTCGCGACCGGGCGCAGCACGGCGAGGACGCGGACCGCTTCGACATCACCCGTGAACAGCGCAGGCACCTGGCCTTCAGCCACGGCCCGCACTTCTGTCTCGGCGCGCCTCTGGCCAGGATGGAGGCGGTGGTGGCGATCCCGGCGGTGTTCGAGCGCTACCCGGAGCTGTCGCTCGCGGTCGATCCACAGGACTTGATCCCCGTGCCTTCGATGTTCTCCAATAGCTCGTCCACGCTGCCGGTACGACTCACCGAGTGATCCGCACGGCCGGGAGAGGGGAAGGGCATCCGGCGTTGACGTGGTCCTCGCGGACCGCGGATACGACCACGACAAGTACCGGCGGCTGGTACGTGAACTCGGTATCCGGCCGCTGATCGCGCGCCGCAACACCGAGCACGGCTCCGGCCTGGGCACTGAGCGATGGGTCGACATCCACGAAGCCTTCCTTAGCCTCGGATGCGCGCTCATCTGCTGGAGACGGCTCGCGTCATTGCGTTAGGAGTTCTAATTGCCGGTGCACGTTCGCCCATACCTACTGAGGTTGAACTCGTGGTGTCGTGCCTGGGGACGTTCACCGCGTTGTGGCGAGCAGCGCAGGGGCCGCCGAAATCCGTTGCGAGCGCTGAGGCGGTGCCTCTACCGTGGCGCGGTGACTACTCAGGTGATCATTCTCAACGGTGGCTCCAGCTCGGGGAAGTCCGGGATCGTCCGGTGCCTGCAGGCGTTGCTCCCCAATCCCTGTTTGGCCTTCGGAGTAGACACCCTCATCGACGCGATGCCCGCGGCCATGCGGGCATCGGACGCGGGGATCGAGTTCACCGCGGACGGCGAGGTCGTTGTCGGGCCGGAGTTCCGTGCGCTCGAAACGGCGTGGGCCGAGGGGCTCGCCGCGACGGCCCGTGCCGGCGTCGGGGTCATCGTCGACGACGTCTTCCTCGGCGGAGCGGCGTCCCAGCAGCGGTGGCAGAAGGCTCTCGGCGGACTTGACGTGCTGTGGGTCGGCGTCAGGTGCGAGAGCGCGATCGCCGCAGGCCGCGAGGTCGCACGGGGAGATCGCGTCACCGGGATGGCCGTGTCGCAGGCGGATGTGGTCCACGAGGGCGTCGTCTATGACCTGGAGGTGGACACGACACATGCCGAGTCCATGGAGTGTGCGCGGGCCATCGCCGTCCATGTCAGGTGATCGACTGCTCGGCTATGTACCGCTGCGACCGACCTGGGGGCTCGGGGTGGAGCGCACTTGCCCGGTCTGTTGCTGCCCAGGCCCTGACGGGCCCGTACGCTCCAGGCGCCCGGGCGGGGAGAGCGACGGCCCCACCCGGGCGCCTGGCACGTTCACCTCACCCACCCGTGCTCGTCGTCCGCGTCCCATTGATCCCGGACGGGGCGACGGTCGAGGCCAACACCACGCCGATGGCATACCTGGCCGAACGCACCAAGCTGTACTGGGTCGGCGGCAGCGTGAAGAGCCCGCCACAGTACATCGCACTGGACCTGTCCTACGGCTGGTCCCCGCCGCGCCGACGGACCTCCCCGCGTACGCAGCGCAGCTCCATCCGGGGCGGACGTACCAGGTTGTCTTCGACGAGCAGCAGTTCGCGGTGCTGCGGCTGGTGAGCCGACGACAAGGCTTGACGGACGACGAGCCGTCATCGTGCCTCAGGTGCGTCGAGTCGGTGCGGTCGAACCGGCGGTGCCACATGTCACCGCCGGCCCGGCCGAGATCCCGCCCCGGACACCCGCGTTGCCGAAACCAGGTCGGACAAGCATCACCCCGGTTTCGGGCCGGCCACGTCAGGCGTGGTGGTCCTCGTGGTCGTTCTCGTGGTCGTCGCGGTCCTCCGGGTTGACGTAGCCGTCCTCCAGCATGCCGTGCGCGTTGACCACCCGTTCCAGCGCTGCCGTCCAGTGCTCGTAGTACTCCCAGCGGCCCTTGCTGTCCTCGGGAGCGTCCTGCCATTCGCCAATCGACGTGATCAGCTCCAGCTGGAAGGTCTGCCACGGGTAGTGACCGAACTCTGACAAGGCCACCGCCAGGCCGAAGGCCCTGCGTTGCCAGTCCTCATCGAAGACGGGCTGGTTGAGGTCGGTCACACAGGAAGAATGAAACTCAAACGTCTCGCTCATCTTTACTCTCTCCACGCGGTACGGACCGCGCTGGTTGCCGGGGTGCGCTCCGCGCTCAGGCCGTACGGCCTGCGAGTGCCACGCCGATCATGGACTCGGTGGTGACGAGAGCGGCGAGCTCCTCCTCGGACATTCCCGCGGTGCCCTCGGGCCGCTCCGGCACGACGAACCAGCGCGAGTGGCCGGAGGAGTCCCAGACACGGACCTCGGTCTTCTCGTCCAGCGCCATACCGAGCTCTTTGAGGACGGTGCGAGGTTCGCGGGCGGCCCTGGCGCGGAACACCGGGTCCTTGTACCAGTAGGGCGGCAGCCCGAGCACCGGCCACGGGAAGCACGAACACAGCGTGCAGATGACGAGGTTGTGCACGCCCGGCTTGTTGACCACTGCGGCTATGTGTTCGCCCTCGGCCCCCGCCATGCCCTCGGGCAGATCCAGCTGCGCGATGGCGGCGGGCGTGTCGGTCTCCAGCAGAGCGGCGAACTCGGGGTCGACCCAGGCCCTGGCCACGATCTTCTGGCCGTTCAACGGGCTCATCTCGGACTCGAAGTAGCCCAGAACCTTGTCGACCGTCTGCGAGGTGATGACGCCCTTCTGGATCAGCAGTGCCTCCAGCGCGCGGACCTGTGCGGCGCTGCTCTGCTCGCGGTCGGACGGGTAGGCGAACGTTTCAGTCACTGGCTGTTGTCCTTCGCAGTGGTCAGGTATGCCTCGTACAGTTCGGCGTACAGCGGTCCGGCATTCTCCTCCGTACTTTCGCCCCAGATTTCATCGGGTTCGAAGCGGACGATATAGACGGGGTGCGGTTCGCCCAGGCCGTCGGCGCCTGTCGAACAGAAGTAGGTGTAGTTGCCTTCGAAAACCCGCTCGACCACCCCGGTGTGGCCGCGCAGGAAGCCGGGCAGCCGGGTGTGGTCGGCGGCCGGGGGGTTGCGGACCGTGACGGTCTCGCCGACCGCGAACACCGGATCGGCCGGCCCGCGACGGGGCGAGTCCCCCTGCCGCAGATAGCGGATCACCTGCTCGTCGATGTCGGCCGCGGCCCGGTCGGGAAACGGCGCCGAGGGCTCTTCCGCGAAGTGCCTGGTGGCCTCGTCCAGCTCCTCTGCGGAGACGTAGCCGTTGGCAAGGAGGTGGGCGGTGACACCGCCCAGCCATTTCTCGTAGTACCGGTATTGAAAATACGCGAAGGGGTTCATCGCCTCCGCACCCGTGCGCAGGTCCGCCCACGTCCATTTGCTGTCGAACGTGGTGGACACGCTGTCCATGTCATAGCCGGGAAGCGATTGGCGCAGGGAAGAACTAAGCCCCATCATAGCCGTGTGGATTCCGAAGATGCGGGTTTCCCACTCCTCGACGAATACCCGTTTTTCGAAATTGATGGGCTTGTCGTCCAGACCTTCCAAACCGCCCAGATAATGCTGCAGTTTCACGCGGATTACCCCCTTGGGTTTCCGGCTGACGGGGTGTGGAGACCCCCGAAATGTTATGCGGGCCCTTCCGAGCATGGAACGCCCGTAGCGGCCATGCTTCCCACAGATTCAGACGTGGGGCAGCAGACCGGCCGTCGGCCCGGCCGTGGGCCGCAGTCACTGCGCCCACGGATTCTCTGTCCTGCCGGGCTCGTTTACCGTGCGGGCGTGGACTTCAGCCTTTCGGAGCGTCCGCGCCGGCCGCTGCCCGTCGCCGTGCTCGCCTTCGACGGCGTACGGCTTCTCGACGTGACCGGCCCGATCCTGATCGTTTATGTTTCCATCATGCTCACGATCACCCAGGCTCTGCACGACCAGATCGTCGCGCACGCGCGAGCCGACCACCCCGACGAGGCCTGCGGCGTGGTCACGGGTCCGGCCGGCACCGGCCGCCCCGAGCGCTTCATCCCCATGCTCAACGCCGCCCGCTCGCCCACCTCGCACGAGTTCGACTCGGGCGACTTGCTCAAGCTCTACCGGGAGATGGACGACCGCGGCGAAGAGCCGGTGATCATCTACCACTCGCACACCGCGACCGAGGCCTACCCGTCCCGTAGGGACATCTATTACGCGAACGAGCCGGACGCCCATCACGTCCTGGTCTCCACGGCGGACACCGACGACGCGGGCCCCTTCCAGTTCCGTTCCTTCCTCATCGTCGAAGGGCAGGTCACGGAGGAAGAAATCCGGATCGCCTGAACGAAGGCCTTGCGACCTGAGCTTGGGAAGACTCTTCACCATATGAGGCCTGACCTGCGGCTGCTCTGACCTGGGCGTTTCCGTCCCGTTTGATCGTGGTTTACCCGTACTCACCGCTCAGCGCGGTCCGTACGGGCACGCAACGGGCACGGAAGGTGGAGAGCCGGGCTATCACCGTCCACGCCGACTCACCTGACGGACCTGTCGTGGCGAGCTTCGAGAACGTTCCGTACACCGGCTCGACGTCGCTCTCCAACCGGGTCTACAAGACGTTTACCACCCCGGTGACCGATCCCGGCGGGGTGCACGACCTGTACTTCGTGGGGGACTGGCCGGCCGGCACTCAACCGGAGTTGTTCGTACGGAACTTCACCTTCGGGTAAGTCCTGCTGTCCGGTGGTCCTGACCGAGGGGCGCCGTGGTCTTCCTGTGACCGGGATGAACAGTGGCCGGGCTCGGTCTTTCCGGATCGGGGGCAGCAGCCTCCGATCGGAGGGATCGAGCCCGGCCCTTGTGCGCCGCCCATGCGGCCCTCTCCCGGCATTCGCCTACCGGGGCTGGGGCCCTCTCAGGTCTGCCGGCGGATCTTGCCCCTAGCGCTTCTGTCCGCAAGCGCCGGACTGGCTGAATTTCAGCCCGTTCGGCGCTTGCCAACGTTCTTCAGCCCGTCCGGCGCCTGCCGACGCTTTCCAGCCCGTCCGGCGTTTGAGGACCGGGGTCCCGGGGGCCGGGGTCCCGGGGGCAGAGCCCCCAGACGACGGCCCGCTGTCAGCGCAATCCGAGCAGATGGTCCATCGCCAGCTGGTCGAGCGCCTCGAACGCCATCCCCCGCTCCGCCGCAGCATTCACGTCGAAACCCTCGAACGCACCGCTGTCCGCGAGCAGCCCGGACAGCCCGTCCTCGGCCGTGGGAAGCATGAGCTGGTCGAGACGGGCGACCCGCAGCGCCTCCCGGACCCGCGGATCCGCGCGGAAGCCCGCGGCCCGCTCCTTGAGGATCAGATAGTTGCGCATGCAGCCCGCGGCGGAGGCCCACACCCCGTCGAAGTCCTCGGTCCGCGGGGGCTTGAAGTCGAAGTGCCGCGGGCCTTCGTAGCCCGCGGTCTCCAGCAGGTCGACCAGCCAGAAGGCGGTCCGCAGGTCGCCCGCGCCGAAGCGCAGATCCTGGTCGTACTTGATGCCGTTCTGCCCGTTGAGGTCGATATGGAAGAGCTTGTCCGCCCACAGCGCCTGGGCGATGGAGTGGGTGAAGTTCAGCCCGGCCATCTGCTCATGGCCGACCTCGGGGTTGACGCCGTACAGCTCGGGCCGCTCAAGTCGCTCGATGAAGGCGAGCGCGTGGCCGACGGTGGGCAGCAGGATGTCGCCGCGCGGCTCGTTGGGCTTGGGCTCGATGGCGAACCGCAGGTTGTAACCCTGCTCGGTGACGTACTCCCCCAGCAGGTCGAAGGCCTCCTTCATCCGGTCGAGGGCGGTGCGCACGTCCTTGGCCGCGCCCGATTCCGCGCCCTCGCGGCCGCCCCAGGCGACATAGGTGCGGGCACCGAGCTCGGCGGCCAGGTCGATGTTGCGGATCGTCTTGCGCAGCGCGTACCGGCGCACGTCCCGGTCGTTGGCGGTGAAGCCGCCGTCCTTGAACACTGGGTGGGTGAAGAGATTGGTGGTGGCCATCGGCACGACGAGGCCGGTCGCGTCCAGCGCCTGCCGGAAGCGCTTGATGTGCGATTCGCGCTCGGACTCGGAGGCGCCGAAGGGGATCAGGTCGTCGTCGTGGAAGGTGACGCCGTACGCGCCGAGTGCGGCGAGCCGCTGTACGGACTCGACGGGGTCCAGGGGCGGCCGGGTCGCGTCCCCGAACGGGTCCCTGCCTTGCCAGCCGACCGTCCAGAGACCGAAACTGAACTTGTCCTCGGGGGTGGGGGTGAAGCGTTCCGTCATCGCCATGACCGCCTTCGAACACAGTTTGTTTGCTGACCTTACTAATAATGCATGCCGCTGCGGCATCACAGAAGACCCCGCCAACACCTGTTCGCACCGGGTCGCTTGACGTAATTTGTTTCGCGAACGGCCAAATTGGCCGGGAAGGAGAGGTGGGGGCAATGTCCGTGCAGCCGGTCGTGATCGGCGTGGACAGCTCGACCCAGTCCGCGAAGGCGGCGTTCATCGACGCGGCCACCGGCCGTACGCTCGCGGTCGGCCGGGCCTCGCACCACGTCGGCGGCGAGGGCGGGGCCCGCGAGAGCGACCCCGAGGTGTGGTGGCACGCGCTGCGCGAGGCCGTCGCCACCGGGCTCAAGGAATCGGGCCTGCAGCCGTCCGCCGTCATCGGCATCGCGGTCGCCGGACAGCAGCACGGCCTCGTCGTCCTCGACCGGGCCGGGCGTCCGGTGCGGCCCGCGCTGCTGTGGAACGACACCCGCTCGGCACCGCAGGCCGCCGCGCTCACCGAGGCGCTCGGCGGCCCGGACGCGTGGACGGCCCGTACGGGATCGGTGCCGGTCGCCTCGATGACGGCCGCGAAGTGGCAGTGGCTGCGCGAGAACGAGCCCCGGGCGGCCTCGGCCGCGGCCGCCGTACGCCTCCCCCACGACTTCCTCACCGAACGACTTGCCGGCACCGCGGCCACCGACCCGGGCGACGCGTCGGGCACCTGCTGGTACTCCACCGCCACCGGCGCGTACGACCCCGAGCTCCTCCGGCTCATCGGCCTGGACGCCGATCTGCTGCCCCCGGTGGCCGCTACCGGCGCCGCCCGCATCGGCTCGCTGACCGCCACGGCCGCGGACGACCTGGGCCTGCCCGCCGGCATCGCGGTCGCCGCGGGCACCGGCGACAACATGGCCGCCGCGGTCGGTCTCGGCCTCGGCGGCGCGGGCCTGCTCGACCACCCGGCCCTCAGCCTCGGCACCTCGGGCACAGTCTTCGCGGCCAGCCGCACCCGGCCCGACTCCCCGGCCCTTGCCGGATTCGCCGCCGCGGACGGTACGTACCTGCCGCTGGCCTGCACCCTCAACTGCACACTCGCCGTCGACAAAGTCGCCGCCCTGCTGGGCCTGGGCCGCGACGCCGCCGAGGCGGGCGGAGAGGTGGTACTCCTGCCGTACCTCGACGGAGAGCGCACCCCCGATCTGCCCGCAGCGTCGGGCCTGCTCACGGGCCTGCGGCACACCACCACCCGGCAGCAACTCCTGGGCGCCGCCTACGAAGGCGCGGTCGTCACGGTCCTGCGCGCCCTCGACGAGGTCCTGCGCGCCTGCGGCCTCGACCCGTCGGACGAGGCTGTGGCCGCCCGACCTCTGCGCCTGGTGGGCGGCGGGGCCAGGGGCCGCCACTGGGTGGAGACGGTACGCCGCCTGTCCGGCCGCCCGCTGCTGATCCCCGAGAGCACCGAACTGGTCGCCCTGGGCGCGGCGGCCCTCGCGGCGAGCGCGGCGACGGGCGAGGACCCGGTGGCGCTGGCGGCCGATTGGCAGGGTGGCGAGGCAGTGGAACTGCCGCCTGTGGAGCGGGACTTGGAGACATGGGAGCGGGTCTCGGGGGTGCTTGAGCGGGCGGCGCCCACGCTGCTCAGCTGACGGAGCCCGTCACCAGCAGCACCCCCGCGTACGACAACCCCGCCGCCACCAACCACGCGCACAGCCCCAGCGCCGCGGCCCGGCCGCCCGTGCGGGTCAAGGCCGGCAGGTCGACCGCGCTGCCGAGGCCGAGCAGCGCGGTCGCGAGCAGGAGTTCCTGGGCGTGCTGGGCCGCGTCCATCGCGGTGGACGGAACCAGACCAGTGCTGCGCAGAAGCACCATGACCAGGAAGCCGGCCACGAAGAGCGGGACGATCGGCAGCCGCTTTTGGACCGTCGTCCCGCCCCGCCGACCGCGGCGGACCGACAGGGCCACCGCCGCGACGAGCGGGGCGAGCAGCGCCCCCGCCTCGGTGAGACGCATGCCGCGGAGTACGAACCGGCCCTGACCACTTCGTGGAACGTCTTGATGTGCCGGGAATCGAACACACCTGAATCATAAGCAGAATTTGGGTATCGAGGTGCTCCGGCCGAGCCCTACCGGACGCGCACCGGACATCGGCGGCGGCTACACTTTGCGCGCCACGCCTGCGTACAGCGACGCCAACTGGTCCCCGTCCACGACCTCGTCCGCGCCGAGCTCCGGGTGCCACCGCGTCAGCTGCACAAGGCCGGGCTCCTCCATCTCGAGCCCCTCGAAGAAGCGGCCGACCTCCGCATGCGAGCGCGGCGCCAACGTGACTCCCCCGGCCGCGTACATGTCGACGCCGCGCTGCACGGCCGACGGGTCGAAGTCGGCGGTGAGCTGCGACAGTACGAGATAACTCCCGGACGGCAGCGCGTCCACGAGCCGGCGCACCAGGTCGTACGGCCGGTCCTCGTCGCCCACGAAGTGCAGCAGCGCCACGAGCGAGAGGGCGATCGGCTGCTTGAAGTCGAGGATCTTCCTGGCCTGTTCGAGGATCCGGTCGGGCTCGCGCACATCCGCCTGGATGTAGTCGGTGACACCTTCCGGGCTGCTGCGCAGCAGCGCCTCCGCATGGGTCAGCACAATCGGGTCGTAGTCGGTGTAGACGACCCGGGACTCGGGGGCGATGCCCTGGGCTATCTGGTGCAGATTGGGCTCGGTGGGGATACCGGTGCCGATGTCGAGGTACTGGCGTAAGCCCGCCTGCCCCGCCATCCACCGCGTCACTCGCTGCATGAACCAGCGGTTGGTCTGGGCGACATGCTTGGCGCGGTTGTCGATGCTCATGATGTGCCGGCCCAGCTCCTCGTCGACCGGGTAGTTGTCCTTGCCGCCCAGGAACCAGTCGTACACCCGCGCCGGATGCGGCTTGCTGGTCTCGATCCTTGGGACGGCGGGCTCGCTCCCGGTCATGCAAATCTCCCTGGGTGCTCAGGAATTCTCGGTTCGTCGATCATGAATCCTCGCAGGAAGAGCGGCCTCCGGCAAGCAACTCCGCGCTCAGGGCCAGGAGTTCACCGCAGGGCGGGACGGGTGAGGCGGTATAGACAGCGCTTGCTATCCCGGGAGTGAATAGGTGTAGTACGCACTGGCATGTTCATGCCTTCATCCCCCCCGGGGCTCACCGAGCCCCGAGCCGCACAGGAGGAATCCCGGCATATGAGCATCACGAACAGACCCTTCTCACGCAGGCACGCCCTGCCCACCCTGACGGCCGCTGCGGCCGTCGGCGCGCTCCTCGCCACGGTCCCTGCCCACGCCGCGCCCGCGCACCGCACGTCGCCCGTCGTCACCTGGGCCGCCAGCACCGACCTGGTCGCCCCGGCGGCCGCCCAGGACCGGACCTACCGGCTCGTCGTGCACACCAGCGCCGGCGGCAGCGGGCTGCGGATCCGGCTCTCCAACGCCTTCGGCGACCAGCCGGTGACCTTCGGCCGCGCCCACGTGGGACTGCGGGACACCGGCGCGGCCCTGGTCCCCGGCAGCAACCGCCCACTGTCCTTCGGCGGTTCGCCCACGGTCACCGTCCCGCCCGGCGGCCAGGTGTACAGCGATCCGCTGCCCGGCACCGTGCGCCCGCAGTCCGACCTGGCCATCAGCCTGTACGTACAGCAGGCGGGCGGCCCCGCGACCGGCCACAAGATGGCGCTCCAGACCTCCTACATCGCGCCCGTCGGCAACCATTCCGCAGACGAGTCCGCCACCGCGTACACCGCGCGGACCAACTCCTGGTTCTATCTCGACGCGGCCGTCGTGGAAGCTCAGCGCGGCACCGGCGCGGTGGTCACGCTCGGCGACTCGATCACCGACGGCGCCGCGTCGACGGCCGACACCAACCGCCGCTGGCCCGACCTCCTCTCCCGCACGCTCCAGGACGATCCCAGCACCCGCATCAAGGGCGTCGCCAACGAAGGCATATCCGGCAACAAGGTCCTCGCCGACGGCGCCGGCCAGAGCGCGCTGAAGCGGCTCGACCGGGACGTCCTGTCGCAGCGCGGCCTGCGTACCGTCGTCCTCCTCGAAGGCGTCAACGACATCAAGGCGACCCCCGCCCCCACCGCCGCCGAAGTGATCGCCGGATACCGGCAGATCATCGCCAGGTCCCATGCCGCGGGCGTCTGCGTCGTCGGGGCGACCGTCATGCCGTACGAGGGATGGCGGGAGTGGACGCCGAGCGGCGAGGCCGTCCGGCAGGAGGTCAACTCCTTCATCCGCGACAGCGGAGCCTTCGACGAGGTGGTCGACTTCGACGCGGCGGTCAAGGACCCCGCCGCCCCGGCCCGGATCCAGCCCGCGTACGACAGCGGGGACCATCTGCACCCGAACGACGCCGGCATGCAGCTCATGGCCTCCAACGTCGACCCGAAGCAACTGCGCTGCTCCAGGAAGTGACACCGACAGGCAGTAAGGAGGAGGCCGAGGGGCAGGATCTGTTCCGCGGCGTACGAGAGCGGT